>JANXYF010000039.1 GCA_025350175.1 Nitrosopumilales archaeon
GCCTTCACGCACTTGCTCAGATTATTCCCATACTATAACACATTCGGTTTATCTATCTTTTTTTACTAGACATCTTAAGTTCGTATATTACAAGAAATTACTATGAGTAAAACATCAAACAAAGCAAAGAAAAGAAAAAAAGAGCAAGATAACGCTAAATCAAAAAACTAGTTCTCTTGTCAATGCAGAAAAATTCCAGCAAAAAGGCAACAAATGACGACTATATCTCTATAATGACTTGACATACTCTATGCAAGTATGGCAAAACGAACACACGCATCCTATGTAGCAGCAGGAAAGAAAGCTGCAAAGAATAGAACACATGCATCCTATGTAGCAGCAGGAAAGAAAGGTGCAAAGACTAGAAAAAGAAAAGGTAACTAGATTCTCAAAATCTCAAAACTAGTTTCTCTTTCCAATTCAGAAATCTACCTAAATCCTTGTTATATTCTAGCTTTCTTTTTCTATAATGATTACTTCAAAATATCATCTTGTATAAACAAAATTGGAAAAAACTTACTTTAGCGCATCTCGAATATTTTTTAATATGTCTAGTGAAGTATCAGGTCCCCACGTTAACAAAAGCATGTACTTGTTTCCAATAGGCATTGTCAGTCTACAGAGATTGTCATATACTGCCAACACATATTGATTTTTTCCAAGCTTTGCACTAAGCTTTTCGCGAACCTTCATTGCATTGACTGCATACATTAGTGCCTCTCTATGTTCTTCTTCATTGAGCAACATTTTGAGACCTTCTCGCATCTCTGTTCCAAGCACTTGTCCTTCCATGTCACAGACTGTCGCATAACGTATACGAGAATCAGACTTCATGACAGAGTTTAGCATATCTTGGGCACTCAATGGTATGGATACGATACGGTGACATAAAAACAACGTGGCCTGATTCTTAACGCAACCTTAGACAAGGATATAAAATCATTAATTTTGGAGCTTCAAGGTTACAACACTACGATATCTCCTGATGCATTTGGTCCACATTATCTAGAACTGTGGATTCCACACAGGCTACTAGATACGCAACCTGCAGACAATTTCACTATAACAGTTAATGGTCAAGTTGTTCAAGCTCCACAGTTTCCTCAAAAGATAGAGCCACGTGCAGTTGTAATACCGTATAATCAAGGCATCAACATAGTCAGTATAATGGGAACAAGAATTGTTTATGATATAACAAACTCTACAAACCAACCTGGAGCAAGTGTGCCTCCAAATGATATTAAATCATCTAATGGCACATTTTCTATCCAAGTAATTTCTACAATTATTTTTGGAATTGTTATAATAGTTGGTGCGATATTTCTAATCAAGAGATTGGTCAAGAAAAAATCAAATAAATCAAATGATGAAATTTAGCCACAAAACAATATGTTGTTCAAAACCCCCGTTCAGAAATGATCAATAGTTTTATCAAGTAAGATGACTATACCATACCGTGTCAAAACAAAGACCACCGCCAAATGATTGGGATAAAATGTGGTTTGATTATAACAAGGCGCTCAAGGCATGGATGGGTTCTTTTGAATCTCTTCAGAGGGCAACTGATGATGTTCAATCAAAATATCGTGACGCTATGGAAAAGGCAGTTAAGGAATCAAATGATAAAACCATAAACAAGTTGATTGAGAATTGGAAAAAGGCCATGAGCGATTCAGGAATCAATGTATTCAAACAATTTGGTGATGACTGGCAAAAGGTACTCAGTCAATCAAGCATGTATCAAGTAAGAACATATGGTGAAGCAATGAACAAGTTTGCTGAAACCTGGCAAAAAATGTGGAAGAAATAATAAATTCTATATTATAATATGTACTGATAATTCCTACTCTATCCTTTAATGTAATTGTATATGATATTGAGACAGAATACAAATGATTGGCAAAATAATCGCAATTGCCATATTTGGCCTGATGTTAATTGTAATCACTGGAGTTGATGCTACAAAGTATTACCAGGATTTTATTATACTAAGAGACAAGGCACAACCAGTGGCAGATAATTTTATCCAACAAGTGCTAACAGATGCAAGTCATTACGATCTAAAATCCAAAATTTACCAACTGACAGAACAGAAACTGGCATTATGATTAGAATTCTTTGAATCAATATTTTTTTACTACCTATCTCAAGTCATACAAAGTGTTATAGTGACATGTGGTAGAACTTGCCAAAAAGATTGGAAAGTTTGAAGATGATTTGAAAAAACATCAGAATAGACTGTCTACAATGAAAAATCACATAGACAGTATGAGTACGGAATTGAAGAAATTAAAACCTAAACCAAAAAAGTCTTCCTAAAGCGTTTGAATTGATGATTATTTTTCTAAATGCTAGTCAAGAAAGAATTTGTTCATATTTTGTTTAGATCGTACAAACATCTGTTAATCATTTGATATTTTTCTAGGATAATATGGTAAAATGCCTCTCAAGATACTAATTGCAGAAGACTATCAAGACCTTGCAGACTCGTATCGTTCAGTATTGAAGGGAAGAGGTCACGAGGTAACAATTACCACCAATGGCATGGAATGTAAAAATGTCTTCAGACAATACATGCACAAACAGGTGGATGGAACAATCAAGCCACATTTTGATATTGTAATACTAGATCAAAAGATGCCATTTATGGATGGAGTCGAGACTGCAAAAGAGATCCAATTCCTAAACCCTAATCAAAAAATAATCTTCATAACAGGTAATACAGAAAGTGTATTGCAAAAAATCCCACAACTCTCAGGAAATGTTCTAGTGATGAACAAGCCCTTTACAGTAAAGGAATTACTTTTAGCAGTTGAAAATTTTTCAGTTGACTTGATCCGTGAAATGACAAAAGCCATTAGAAAATAATTCTATTATAATATCATCATAAAGCATATCTACTTTGTACTGTATCATAATATAATGGCAAAAAAGTTTGCATGCTCCGATGTAGTTAGTGGTTGCAGCTGGTCAACTATTGCAAAAGACGAATCAGATCTGTTTCATAAAATATCAGAACACGCAAAACACGTCCATAAGATGGATACAATCCCAGATGAAATCCTAACTAAAGTTAAATCAAAAATTCAAGAAGTTTAACAGATCATATTTTTTATTATAACTAGTATGATGACATTTAGTGTAATTTGTTGGATTTAAAAAAAATACAGATGGGCCTATAACACGACTAGGGTCCAGATTCTGCGGATTCTCCAGATGGTGCAGATCCTGATTTGACTGGTCCTGTAGAGGCTACGGTTGTCTTGTTCTCTTGAAGATTTAGAGCCTTTTCGGTATGTTCCTCACCAGGTAATGCTA
>JANXYF010000041.1 GCA_025350175.1 Nitrosopumilales archaeon
AAGACGGTAAAAAAATGGGGGCTGATAAATTTTATGCGACATCAGATCCTGAAACTTTTGAGAAATTGCAAGGATATTTTGATTTGATAATTAGTACGGTCTCAACAGATTTTGATTTGAATAAATTTTTGAATTTGTTAACACTTGATGGCACAATGGTGCAAGTAGGACTTCCTGAAAAGGAGACACAGGTGGGATTTGCGTCATTGATTAGTACTCGTCGTAGTCTTGCAGGCTCACTCATTGGAGGAATTCCTGAGACTCAGGAGATGCTTAATTTTTGCAGCAAGAACAACATTGTAAGCGATATTGAGACAATTCCTATTCAAAAAGTCGATGAAGCATACAAACGAATCTTAAACAGTGATGTTCGATATAGATTTGTCATAGACATGAAGTCACTCAAGTGAGCATTTCATGGCATGTAGCTATCCTCTTAAACCCCGTGCGAGATTGATAAGAATAGATTTTGGATTTAGAAAAATTTACTGAAGACGTATACACTGTGGCTGAAAATCTAACAACTGGAAAGACTCCTGAAGTAAAGGCCAGGATAAATTTTGTAAGGGAGAGGCTAATTGAATTATACAAGAAAAATCTTGTAAAAATTAACCATTCAGTATTGGAGATTATCTGCGCCTCCAATCTGATTGCCTATGGGTATACTGTAGATATAGAAAAACAACTTTCCAATATTCTAGTCTGTGATGTATTTGCAACCAAAGGTGACGGTACGGTCATATTGGAAATTGAAACTGGATTTACTCCGCCAGACCATGCACTAGATACCATAGACTACTATGTGGCAAGAATATCAAGTAAAATCGCAAGATACAGTAAGCATTGCTCAAAGTTTGCGTTAGCCACCCCCGTTGTTGGAATTTTACCAATTCCCAAATTGTTCTTAAAACCACCAAAGGATAGAAAGCCAGAAGAAATTCAAAAGATCAAAACGTTAGTAGATAGATTTTATAAAAATCCGCCAATTGAAACAGATGACATACTAAATGCCCACCTACATTCAATATATCTAATCAATATTGACAAGGGTTTTGCAAAACAGCTCGACCCGTATACATATCTTGAACTGACAGAAAAGCTCCAAGATGCAAGTGGATTAGACCTGTAAGAGAAAATTTCAATAGACTCTTTTTTGCATACATGCCATTGATACAGAGTGCAAAATGCCCAATTTGTAGACAGAAATTCACAGAGCATTCTGAATTACAAGAACAAATTTGTAAAATCATAATGGTAAAAGAATTTGCAGGAAATTGCCCTGGGTTTGATGTAGAACACTGGGGAAAAAGTAGACAAGGCCTATGACAATCTATTTCCAGTCATAGAAGATATTTTTAGAATCTAAAAAGGAGTATTCATGAAAAAATATCCGAATATTGCAGCATATACAACATGTCCTGCAAGACTAGCTAATGTAGGAAGATATCCTAGCGGATGTCTCCATGGTGAAAGACCTGTTATCGGTTTATGTATTGGAATCAGAGTTGCAATCCAGAGAAATAATCCGTAAACTAGTGCAGAACCAAATATGTAAGAAACACTCCCTGGGAAAATCCAGAGCGCAATCAAAAACCCAATGCCTCCCAGTCCTCCATTTAGAAAATGCAGTGCAAAGATTCCAGTAAAATGCGTCTTATCTGGAGCCAATTTCAAAACTTTGGTTATAATCACCTGATTTTCATGCCATTCAAAAACTCCGTGTAACCCCCATCTCTTCCAAGAAGGTAATTCGGTTAGTGTCATAAGTAGAGTTGAAAACAACCCGGCAACAAAACCCAACAAAATCGAATACACGTATGGGTGGTTCAATGTACGATTCACACAGGATGAACTATTCTATCTTACTTTTGTGGAAAATTTGTCATATGAAAAACTAAATCAGATAAATTTCGATTCCCGGATTGTAATAAAAAGTGTCATCCGTCCTTGAGTGGATCTTGGCAATTTCCTAGTAATAACATGCCAACGCATTCTACTACCTTTCCCTCTATTGCCATCGTCGTTCATTTCTAAAGGCCTGTGTTTTCACAGGTTCTTCCCTAACCAGAAATGTTCGAACACCGCTTGGAAAGAAAATCAAGTCCTTACCTGAAGTTCTTTTCTGTCAAGCGAGTCTTCACATTTGTCGGTCGGATGACAGAATAATATACAGCACCGCGGAATAAAAAGTCGATCTATATAGAGCCTGTATATCTAAATGAATTATAAATTATTACAAATTTGATTATTACATCATTAAATCTTTTTTGCGTCAAGTGATTTTCTTCGCTCCTCGGTACAAAATTTCATTTGTTCTATAGTATGTTCTTTTACAGGCCTTGAACACATTGCACATGTGGGAGTAATTTCTATTGGCTTTCTTTCAAACTTCATAATATTCAGGATCTTGATAGTCTGATTCTAACACCAATAAATTATTTTTGTTCGTTGACTGGTC
>JANXYF010000076.1 GCA_025350175.1 Nitrosopumilales archaeon
GTCATCTGTTTCAATTGGCGGATTTTTATAAAATCTATCTACTAGCAATTTGATCTTTTGAATTTCTTCAGGTTTTCTGTCCTTTGGGGGTTTTAAGAACAATTTCGGAATGGGTAAAATTCCAACAACTGGTGTGGCTAACGCAAACTTTGAGCAATGCTTGCTGTATCTAGCGATTTTGCTGGATATTCTTGCTACATAGTAATCTATGGTATCTAGTGCATGATCTGGCGGAGTAAATCCAGTTTCAATTTCTAATATGACCGTACCATCACCTTTGGTTGCAAATACATCGCAGACTAGGATATTGGAAAGTTGTTTTTCTATATCTACAGTATAACCGTGAGCAATCAGATTTGAGGCACAGATTATCTCCAATACTGAATGGTTAATCTTTACAAGATCTTTCTTGTACAATTCAATTAGCCTCTCCCTTACAAAGTTTATCCTGGCCTTTACTTCAGGAGTCTTTCCAGTTGTTAGATTTTCAGCCACAGTGTATACGTCTTCAGTAAATTTTTCTAAATCCAAAATCTACTCTTACCAATCTAGTACGGGGTTTAAGAGGATAGCTAAATACAGTGAATTGCTCATTTGAGTGACTTCATGTCTATGACAAATCTGTATCGAACATCACTGTTTAAGATTCGTTTGTATGCCTCATCGACTTTTTGAATTGGAATTATCTCAATATCACTTACAATGTTGTTCTTGGAACAAAAGTTGAGCATCTCTTGTGTCTCGAAAATTCCTCCAATAAGTGAACCTGCGAGACTGCGACGAGTACTAATCAGTGATACAAATCCCACCTGTGTCTCTTTTTCAGGAAGGCCAACTTGGACCATCGTACCATCAAGTGTTAGCAAATTCAAAAATTTATTCAAATCAAAATCTGTTGAGACTGTACTAATTATCAGATCAAAATATCCTTGTAGTTTCTCAAAAGTTTCAGGATCTGATGTTGCATAAAATTTGTCAGCCCCCATTTTTTTACCATCTTCTAGTTTTTTAAGCGAGTGACTCAATACAGTTACCTCTGCACCTAGTGCATGTGCAATCTTTACTCCCATGTGTCCTAGACCTCCAAGACCAATTATTCCTACTTTCTTTCCAGGACCTGCTTGCCAATGCTTGAGAGGAGAATAAAGTGTAATGCCTGCACATAGAAGAGGCGCTGTTTTATCTAGTGGAAGATTATCGGGAATTTTAAGAACATAGTTTTCATCAACTACAATTTTGTTAGAGTATCCTCCATAAGTTGGCGTTTTCCCATCCCTTTCCACACTATTGTATGTTGTAGTCATTCCTTCAACACAGTATTGCTCCAATCCTTTACGACAGGGAGTACAATTACGACAAGAATCTACAAAACATCCTACTCCTACCCTGTCTCCTATTTTATAACGAGTAACTTGTTTTCCAATCTGAGAAACAACTCCTACAATCTCATGTCCTGGCACCATTGGGAAAACAGATCCACCCCACTCGTCATTTACTTGATGTATGTCTGTATGACATATACCACAATACTGTATATCAATTACTACATCCAAATCTCGAGGTTCACGTCTTTGAAATGAATATGGAGCAAGTGGTGCTTTGGCTTGATTTACTGCATATCCTATAACTTGAATCATAATTTTTTCTTACCTGATTGTTTTGTACTCTGATAGTATTTCTAATTATTGGTAACATACTAGAGTATTTTGTGATATTTTTGGAAAATTATATTTTTTAAAAAGATTTTTTATCAAGGTAAAATTGATTATAGTACATGACTGATTTATCAAGTGAAGACAAACTGATACTACTTCAGCATGCCATTAGCAAGTATGAAGATGAGAACACTTTGCTTGAAAAACTAAAAGCAGTATTACCTCAAAAAGACATTGACAGAGGAATCGCAACTCTGATTGGAACTCAAAGAGTGAGAAGAATAGGCCCAGACGTATTACAGAACAATGTAAGCCACATTGGTGAGTTGCCCGAGATTCCAGATCATATCAAAACGATAATTGATACTCTTTAGATGAAACAACAGTATTGTTAAAATTTGTATATCTCTGGATATGCTCATCTTAAA
>JANXYF010000048.1 GCA_025350175.1 Nitrosopumilales archaeon
AATCCTGATTCAAACCATGATGAAATAATTGATAAGATCAAAAATCTAAACGTCCCACTCTGATCGTATCTTCTCTTGCTGAAAAACTGGGTTTGTATTTTGATTCAGCTGATATTGTGAAAACTAAGCCTTGGTTTTTGAGAGAATTCTAAGGGCAACACAAATTAAATAGATTCCAACCTCAAGAGGCGAATGCTTGGACTATCTAGACAACAAAAAGTTGTAGCATTAGGATCTTGGCTTGGTTGGTCACTTGATGGGTATGACCTTGTTCTCATGCTTCTTGTAATTCCATCCATTAGTCAGCTCTTCTTTCCATCTACTGATGCCACTCTTAGTCTGATGGCAATCTTTGCAACCTATGTCATAACTCTGATTATGAGGCCTTTTGGCGGTGCATTCTTTGGAAATTTGGGAGACAAGTATGGACGAAAAAAACCCATGATAATTACTATACTTGGATTCTCTCTTGCAACATTTGCAACAGGACTTTTGCCTACATGGCAGATGGCAGGAATCCTTGCACCGATACTTCTAATTGTATTACGATTTATCCAGGGATTTTTTGCAGGTGGGGAATGGGGCAGTGGTACTGTAATCACTATGGAGACTGTAAACAAACCACACCGCGGGTTACTGTCAGGTTTCTTGCAGAGCGGATACAATCTAGGTTTTGTCATTGCATCAATTGTATACCAAATTGTTCTATCACACTATCCTGGAAACTCTTTTCTAGAAATGGGGTGGCGAATCATGTTCTTTACTGGTATAATTCCAGGTCTTGTTGCAACTTTTGTAAGATTCAAGATGAGCGAATCTGCAACATGGCTACAAAAATCTAGAGAACATAAAATTGAGAGGGCTCCTCTGAAAAAAATATTTGCAACTGAAAAAAGAAAATTCTTTCTTGCTCTTATAATTATGACTGGTTTGATGTTCTCATATTATACCTCAATTGGATTTCTACCCACCTTTTTGCAGAAATACGTCAACTTGGACAAACCAGAGGTAGCAACTCTGATGATTGTAGCAACGGTGACATCACTTCTTGGACAAATATTTGCTGGATTTATCAGTCAATATATTGGAAGAAGAAAAACCATGATGATAATAGCTACTGTAGCAATTATAGTTGCAATTCCATCCATCTATGGTCTATACCATGCATCAACAATTTTTGAAAGAATCGTATATGTGATAATCTTGATAATGGCTGCAACTACTGCATTTGGACCCATACCTGCATTTCTTGCAGAAAGATTTCAGACATCTATTAGAAACAGTGCATCTGGATTTGCATATAATGGTGGGCTATTAGTTGGTTCATGGGCACCGCTTATAGCTGTAACTATACTCTCACGCGTAGGTCCTCTGGCACCTATTTTTCTTGGAATTAATCTGATGATAGGTTCTGTTGTATTGCTAATTGGTGCAAAACTTAATCCTGAAACTAAAGAGGCAGATCTTTCTGAATAGTACTAAACTTTATGCCATTGTTTCTTTTTACCGTATTCTGTGAGAATCGCATATACTCTATCAAATGATTCCTGCGATATAGTTCCTTGCTCCACCATTCTCTGAACAATGGATTCTAGCTTGATGTGTTTTTCACGAATCATCTTCATTATTTCATCAAACATCTGCTTGATTAACTCGGATTCTACATCTTCTGGTTTTATAGGCATAGTGTATAGTTGACATCTAATCATAATAAAGTTAAATTTTAACTCTAAACTTTTATCTGATCATTTCCTATGATATATCATGATGGCATACATCTTTGCAACATGTGTACCTGGTCAGGAAAATGACGCAATATCTAAAATTAAAAAATTGTCAAATGTTGTTGAAGTAAATGGAATCATGGGAAGATATGATATATTTGTAAAGGTGGCTGCAACAAAAGAACAAGATCTCCATGCTGCAATAACTGGGGTAAGGGATGTACAAGATATCACAAGTACTGCAACCTTTGCCGCAATTAGAGGCCAGGGCGGTTCTATAGATGAAGAAAAATAAACTTGAAAAACTTAAGGATTATTTAATTGCGCATATATTCAAAAAATTATGAGCGCAAATACTATCAAAAAGGCAACCGCATTGGCAAAAAATGGTGTTGTCATGATTGAAGACGATCTATTTCAGGTAAAATCATCTAGTGACCCGTCCAAGTCATACATGGTGACATCCGACAGCTGCGACTGCGAAGGATTCAAAATTTTTTATAAATTTCATCATGGCAAGGGACTGAAGGCAAACTGCTCACATCTTGAAGCTGTGAGGATCTTCAAAAAAATGTCAGATGAAAAGACTACAAGTAAAAAATAGGAATTAATTCATAAAAATAACTAATATGAAATCGTCTCAAGAGGCTCCTTTGTATAATATTGTATATTCATCCGGGCGGTCTCGCTCTTTTTTTGCATTGAG
>JANXYF010000125.1 GCA_025350175.1 Nitrosopumilales archaeon
CACCAAAACCCATTTTGGTCCAAGCTTTGAAAATTATTCAAGAAAATGGAGGGAAAATCACTAAAAAAGAAATGGCAAAGATTGCCTATGAAAAAAAGCTTATTGTCGTAAATGCAAGGGAAGAGAATTTTCAGCAAGCTAGATTTGCAAGTCTTGACAAAAACATTATCCAACCACTTCTAAATGAATGGAAGTTTATAGAAGTTGAAAGAATTGGAAGAACTAGGTGGATAAAAACAACATCTGAGGGACTAGGAGCGGTAGAGTTTCTTGGCTAACCACGTGTAGTAAGTTCAGGTTTAAGGGTCCAAGCAATGCCCATTGCAATAAATGGTATAGAAATCAAAGCAGCTATTTCCAAATAGGTTTTGAACTGCTCGGATTGCTGAGGGCTTGGATTAGACCATATGAAAGGTACGGGTAATGCCGCAGCAAACCAAATAATTGAAAGCATGATAATTATCTTAAGTGCACTTTTCCTTTTTGGTGTCATATTATAGTCTTGGATTAGGTTCTATTAATTTGATTAGGGTATTCATTTTGTGATGACACCACCATCTACAGGTAGAATTGCACCAGTAATCCACGAGGAATCTTCTGAAACAAGATAAAGTATAGCCTTTGCAACATCTTCTGGCATTCCTATTCTTCCAATTGGATGCTCTGCAACTGCCATTGATCTATCAAATTCATTTTCAAGATATGGTTGTGTCATATCAGTTTCCACAATTCCAGGACAAACACAATTTACGCGTATCTTGTACTTGGCATACTCTATTGCCCATGCTTTTGTAAGTAATACAAATGCTCCTTTTGAGGCAGTATACGCATCTGCTTCAAAATTTTCAAATGATTTCAATCCTGCATCTGACGAAACATTAACAATGCAACCACTAGTTTTCATCAAATGTGGTATCACAGCTTTTGTAAAACGAAATTGTCCAGTTAAATTTACATCAATTACTTCATTCCATTCTTCTTCAGAGATTTCATGTAGCGGTTTCACTTTAGGAAAAATACCGGCATTATTTACTAAAATGTCGATTTTCCCAAAATGCTCAAGGGTATTTTTTACAACATTTTCTACATCAGTTTTCTTTCGAATGTCACCAGCAATTGCTACAGCATTTTTTATTTCTTTTACCGCATTTTCAAGATTTGTTTTATTCTTTGATGTAATTACTACATCTGCACCATGTTGTGTAAATAGTATTGCAGTAGCTTTTCCAATTCCCCTACTACCGCCTGTAACAATTGCGACCTTACCAGAAAGTTTCATCTAATCTAAATTCAAACATCGTATAAAATTAGTTTGTCGAGGGTAAGACCTTACAATCTTCATTATTAACAGATCTTCAAAAAGGCATACATATTGATACTGTGATCGTAAGTTATGCAAGAGTTTTTTATAATATTTTAGTAAAATGTTATAGAAATATGAAAAAATATGTATAAAATAATAAATATGATGATGTATTATATCATATAATGCAGAAAGATGTAAAATCTACTGCTTAAACGAGCGTGGCTCTGTAGACTGAAATAATAGAATCCGCACTTGGGTGCGAATAAAAGAGGTAATCTCTACTTGTCTACGAACAAGGGCCACGCCACTAAATTTTCAAAATACTGCATAGTAAAGATTGATTTTAAAAAATTGAATAATTTTTAATTCAAAAGATTAAAAATAATTTTATAAAAATTTTAGAGCTTAAGAGACTCTTTCAATCCCTTGTATCTATTTCTGATTGTCACTTCAGTTACCCCAGCAGCTTGTGCAACATCTTTCTGCGTTTTATTTTCTCCATTCATGACACATGATAGATACAATGCAGCAGCTGCAAGTCCCATTGGATCCTTTCCAGCAGAAATCTCCATTTCTGCAGCATCTTTTAAGATCTGCAGAGCTCTTCTTTTTGTTTTCTCACTCAAGCCAGCTTTGCTTGCAATTCTTGCGACACATTTTATTGGATCAACAACTGGCATTTTCAAATCAAGTTCTCGTAACAAAAGTCTGTAACATCTTGCGACATCTTTACGTTTTATGTTAATTCCATTTGCAACATCAGTAAGTGTTCTTGGAGTTTCAGTATCTCTACATGCTGCATACAATGCAGCAGCTACAAGTCCTGGAATTGATCTGCCTCTGACAAGGCCTTTGTCAAGTGCCTTTCTGTAAATATAAGCAGTTTTTTCAATTACCGCATCAGATAATGCAAGTTTGTCTTTTAATCTATCAAGCTCACTGAAAGCCTGTCTAAAGTTTCTATCTACTGGTTCATGAACTTGACTTCTACTATCCCAAGTTCTCAATCTTTCAATTGTACTTTTCATGGATGCAGAAAGTGGTTTTCCAGATGCATCTTTGTCAGCAGGACCAATTATTGTTGCAAGTCCCATATCGTGCATTGCAAGTGAAGTTGGAGTTCCAGTTCTACTTCGATCTTCATGTTCTTCTTTAGAAAATGATCTCCATTCTGGACCAGATTCTTCTACACGTTCAGTAAGTACAAAACCGCAACCTCCACAAAACATTTCTCCTGTAGTATTATCAGTTACCATCGGACCTTTTCCACAACGAGGACAACGTCCACCGCCACCAAAAGATTCGCGCGCCATATTATATCTTATAAGAATTTCGGTTAACATAGATAAAAAGGTTTAACTATA
>JANXYF010000133.1 GCA_025350175.1 Nitrosopumilales archaeon
ACCCCGCTAAGTGAAGAAATGCCTCATGGGTGATATATACTCTTTAAAAGAATTTAGAAATAATTAATAGGATTTCTAAAGTCTCAGTCCTGTGGATAAAAAAACTAGAATAATAGCAATAATTGCTGCAGTTGCAGCTTCGATTTTGATTATCACATCGCCGTCAGGTTCAATTGTAATTCCAAAACCAAATTCCAGCTCTACTGGAACTGATGCAGTACAAGTTATCGCAACCAATTTGGAAAAACCCTGGGCATTAACATTTGGTGATGGAAAAATCTTTTTTACTGAAAAAGTTGGAAAGTTAAGAGTTATTGATAATGGTGTACTTGTTAATGATTCTGTAGCAGATTTCCATGTAGCTGATATTAATGACGCTGGTCTTCTTGGAATAACAACACATCCAAATTTTGTAAATAATCATTTGATGTATGTTTACTATACTTACAAAGAGGGAGATAAATTATGGAATAAAGTATTACAAATTACGGAATCTAATAACAAGATTGTAGATGCAAAAATAATACTGGATAAAATTCCAGGTGCTGAATTTGATGACGGTGGTGTAATAAAATTTGGTCCTGATAAAAAACTCTACATAGGTACAGGTGATGCTACCGATGAAAATGCTGCTCAAGCTCTAACTTCGCTATCTGGGAAAATACTGCGGTTAAATGATGACGGTTCCATTCCAAATGATAATCCTTATCCAAATTCACCAGTATACTCTCTAGGTCATAGGGATCCACAGGGCTTGACATGGGACGAACAAGCAAATCTTTACGAGACTGAGGAAGGACCTACAAAAAATGATGAAATAAACATTATCCAGAAAGGTAAAAACTATGGTTGGCCAAGTCAAGAATGCTCTGGTTCAAAGGAATATCAGGATGCTCTTATTTGTTATAATATTAGTGTAGAGCCTGCAGGAATAGCTTATTACGGTCTAGGAAAACTTGATTTCAAAAATAGTCTTATACTTACTACACTTCGTGGTAACATAATGTATCAACTATCTCTTCATAATGGTAATACCACATCACAAAAGATCATCTTGGATGGATTGGGAAGAATTCGTGAGGTTGGAGTAGGACCTGATAGCTATCTGTATATCCTTACTGGAAATACAGATGGAAAAGGATTTCCTGATAAAACCGATGATAAACTATTGAGGGTTGTAAAATAAATTGACAGATTCATCTATTCCAAAATTCCATGAAAAGACAAGGGAAGAAAGATTACACGCACTGGAATTATTCTCAAATCTTTCAAAAGAAGATATCAAGATTCTACAGAGTGAAGGAGGTATTAATTTTGAACAAGCTAACAACATGGTTGAAAATGCCATTGGAACTGTATCATATCCTCTTGGTATAGCTACAAATTTCAAAATAAATGGAAATGATTATCTCATTCCAATGGTCATAGAAGAACCATCTGTTATTGCTGCTGCATCAAAGGCAGCCAAGATTGCAAGAAAACATGGAGGCTTTATGATGGAAGCTGATGAATCATACGGCATAGGACAAATTCAAGTCGTTGATGCTGATGTAAAACTAGTTATTTCAAAAGTAATTGCTGCATCAGATGAAATTCTTTCTCTTGCAAATTCCAAAAGTAAAACTCTCTCAAAAATGGGAAAGGGAGCAAAAGAAATTTCATGCAAACAAATTACAACAGAATCAGGTCCGATGCTTGTTGTAGAGATTTTAATAGATGTAGGTGATGCAATGGGTGCTAATGTAACAAATACCATGTGTGAGGCAATTGCACCACTGATTGAGAAAATTACTGGTGGAAGAGTAATTCTGAAAATATTATCTAATTATTCTACAAAAAGATTGGTGAGGGGTAAAGCTATTTTTGATAAAGAAGAATTAGGTGGTGAAAAAATAGTTGATAATATAATTTGGGCTTATGAATTTGCTGCAAATGATCCTTACAGAGCTGTTACTCATAATAAAGGAATAATGAATGGAATTATAGCAGTTGCAAATTCTACTGGACAAGATACAAGAGCAATAGAAGCAGCTGCACATGCATATGCATCAAGATCTGGAAAATATACTTCACTTACAAAATGGAAAAAAGATAAAAAAGGAAACCTATTTGGAGAAATTGAAATGCCAATGTCGGTAGGAATTGTTGGTGGAATAATCAACATTCATCCTATGATCAAAATATGTATGAAAATTTTGGGTGT
>JANXYF010000140.1 GCA_025350175.1 Nitrosopumilales archaeon
TAACCAAATATGTCCAAGATGCAGCAAAAGGCAAACCAAAGTTTCTAGACTATATCGCCACAATTGAAGCAATAATTGGAATTGGAATAATATGGGTTGGAATAAACATGTTCTTCACAGACCAAATAGATTACAATACAAGGTATGCAATTGGAGGTACACTGGTAGCAGGATTTGCTCTTATTGGATTTTACTTTGTTGACAAATTCAAATCTAGAGTAATCATACTTCCTTCAAAACGTGATATCTACATTCGTGTACTCACTTTGGTAATAATTGCCTTGATTGCAGGTTCTATAATGATGGTTAACAACAGTATTGCTGATGCAAGAAAAATAGAATTTCTTGGACCTTACAAAGCAGAGCAAATTGGTGTAAATCGTTACTTGGGACAATTAGACCAGATAACAATAGTACCTCAAGAAACAAAGCTAAGCTCTGTTTCGCCAAATGATATACCTAATTACGTCTCACAGAATAATGAACTACTAAATAAAATTAGAGTATGGGACTGGGATGCAGCATTTGCAAAACTAAAGCCAGAGATTGGTCTTATACCATATGTTGATTTTGAAAATAACGATATTCTAAGATTCAATGATACGTTATACTGGACAGCATCAATGAAACCAATACTTCCATCCTCGGTTAGTGTGGAAAATACATGGTACAATCAACATCTTGTATACACACACGTTGACAATGGTTTTCTTACACTTGATGCCCATGATGGAACAATTGTTGATAGTAATGCCTTCTTCAAGCAGAGAGTGATTTACTATGGAGAAGGTGGACTGTTCTCAGAAACTTGGGCTGCATATCCACAAAATAGGGAAACCTCAGCTGAGCTAAATAATGCATCATATCATGGAAGTGGAGGAATAGATGTTAAACCTCCTATAAGCCAATTATTTGAGCCAAACTTTTTCCTATCATATCCTACAGAACCAATTCATATTATCCGATATAGGGACGTTCATGACAGAATGCAACTACTATATCCATATTTCCAGTACGATCTATTTGGAAAACAATTGGACATACTTCCAGTTAGTGATGGTCAAAAAACATACTGGCTTGTCCCATTGATTGTAGGTTTTGATACGAAAAATGTTCCATGGTCAGTCAGTAATCCATATTTGAGATTGGTAGGCTATGCATTGGTTGATGTTTATGATGGTAAAATAACTCTGATAAAAACTGGTGATGACTTTTTCACAAATATGTTTGCAAGTCAATATGGAGATCAATTTGTCGATATGCCTTCATGGCTTGCCAAACAACTCAGGTATCCAGAAGCTCTCTTTAACTGGAAAGTTGACATGTTCAACATTTATCATGTAACAGATACTTCTACATTCATACAGGCAAAAGATTTCTATGAAGTCCCTGATGGACTTGGAACTTATTATGTAGAAGAAAAACCACCAGGATTTGATAAAGCAACTTACATTGGTCTACTCTCTCTTGAATTACGAGGTTCTCAGGGAAGAAACTTGGCAGGTTACATGATTGTACAAAATGACATTCCAAATCTCGGTAAGATGCAGTTCTATCAAGTTCCACTTGATTCAAAGACAAAACTACTGGGACCATCTGCAGTTCGTGAAGCATTAGCAAGAGATTCAGACTTTGCACAATTACAAACCTTACTGCGAACTCCAAGAGTAGGCGATAATATTCTCTACAGGATAGGAAATCAAGATGTTTATTTCATTCCTGTTTATACTGCAGGTTCTGGTGGTGTAGTAACCCAACTAGGAACAATTGCAGCGGTAGGTGCTGCATTTGATGGTGAGTATTACGTTGGTTTAGGAAGTACACCTCAGCAAGCATTTGCTACTTACTTGGCTAAGGTTACAGGTATTGCACCATCTAATGTTACTATTGCATTAGAGCTTGACGAATCTACTAGAATATCTACAATAAAATCAATACTAGAAGATCAAAAGATTAGTATTCTTACTCCACAGACGATTCAATTCCCACTTACTTTTGATGAGGGCAAGGTATCGTTTACACAACAATCAGATCTAGAAAATACAAAAAGTCTCATCTCTACATTTGTAAAAAACTTTGTCCATCCAGGAAGTGACAGAATATTATTCTGGCAAGAGAATGGTACAGTCAAGTTAGGTGCTGTAGCAGTAGAAGAAAACGTACCAGAACTGCACTACATTACTATAGGTGTAAGATAGTTTGCTGCTAGTTGTAGACAATGGTTCGGTCTACACATCGTCACTTTTGAAATGTATACAAGAACTAAACATAAATTTTGAATCTCATGTTTTTTCTAATATATCATCACTTGATATTGATAATTATTCATCTATCATATTATCAGGAAGACGAAAAAATAATCCAGAAATGAATATTGTCAATTCAAAATTAGTAAAACATTCTCTAGAAGATGATAAACCCCTGCTTGGCATATGTTATGGTGCAGAAATTCTTGCGCTCACTCTGGGAGGCACAATAAAAAAGATGACATCACCACGTCATGGATTATATGAAATTGATATCACAAAAGATAACCCACTTTCTAGTGGAAAAATAAAAGGATTTGAAAGCCACTCATACATGATATCAAAACTTGATTCTTCTTTTACACAAATAGCCACATCTGATGATTGTAAATTTGAGATATTCCAGTATGATAACACAAATATTTTTGGAACACAATTTCATCCTGAAATGAGTAGCGATGGAAAGAATCTATTAGAGAAATTTAGCTCCATTAAATAGTATTAATATTGTATAATTGATTAATTAATTGATGGATTCAACTCATACACTTGAGATACCGCTAGTAAAAGAGGAAAACATCTGTCTGCCATCAGTTGTTAGTGCAGTATCAAAATACTGGGGAATAGATCTGCCACTAAAAGAGGCCACAGAAATTGCAAAAAAATATCCTCACATGAAAGGAAGTATTCTCATCGAAGGTGTTGAGCTTGCAGAACGACATGGTCTTTCAGCCATTATTTCAAATTCTAGTCTTAAAGAATTAAAAAAAATGATCGATATAGGAGTTCCACCAATTGTGATACTTCCAGGAATCAAAGATGTAGTACAACATGCATCACTTGTTGTTGGATATGACGAGATAGAAAAAACCATTTTTCACTATATACCAGAACCTGAAAAAATAGGAGCAATTCCTGAAAAAAGATTTGATGAACAATGGCAAGAAGATGACCGGTTGATGCTCTTGCTAATTCCACATGATATTGTCTCTGATGTAAATACATTTGATGAAAAAAAAACTAGATCTAATAGATTGTGTTTTGACGGAGAAAAGTTAAGACTTCAAGGCAAAACTGATGAGACTATAACTATGCTAAAAAAAGCTATTGAGATGAATAAATCAAATTCAACTGCTATGTGTCTCTTGGCGGGAATACTAAATGATCAAAATTCTAGCGAAGCCTTGGATTACTATGAAAAAACTATAGAACTAAATTCAAAATATTATCTGGCATACAGAGGAATGGGAAATTATTACTTGAAAGCCAAGGACTTTCAGAATGCCGAAAAATATTATACCAAAGCAATTGAGGTTGACTCGTTTAGATTTGCACCAATTTACAAGAATCGTGGATTGGCAAGATTTGAACAGAAAAAGTCAGATATTGCCAAAGAAGATTTTAAAATGTATATAAAACAAATGCCAGAAGCGCATGACAAAATTAGCATTGAGCAAGCCATCTCACAAATGTAATGTAAAGTAAAAGATTTAATGCTCTCTTTAAGAAAAGATCTATGGATTGTATCTTCTGCAAAATAATTAATGGAACTATCTCTGCAAAAAAATTATACGAAACTCCTAACTCACTTGCCTTTTTAGATGCCTTTCCACTTACTCGAGGTCACACACTTGTGATCCCAAAGAATCACTATGCTAAGGTGCAAGATATGAGTGAATCAGACAGCAAAGATCTTTTTGAAACAGTCAAGATTTTATCTAAAAAACTTGAATCAATTTCTTTATCATCATTAATCGCAATTCATAACGGTAAGGAGAGTGGTCAGGAGATACCTCATGTACATGTTCATGTTGTTCCAAGAAACTCCTCTGATGGTGCAGGACCAATTCATAGCATGTTTGTAAAACGGCCAGTACTTGATGAAAATGAATTTGAAAAAATAATAAAAATTATTCAAGATAATAAATAAAAATCAAAGTGCGGAGTGCGGGAATTGAACCCGCGACCTTCAGCTTGGGAAGCTGACGTCCTACCAGGCTGGACTAACTCCGCTGAATCGAGATCTGGTGTCTAACATTATATAGTTTAGTTGACAAATTAAATCATGGATGCAAAATGTCCGGAATGTGACAAAGTTGCAATACTTGATGATGAGATATCAAATGTAAAATGCCCTCATTGTGGATTTGAGGTAAAATATGATGAGTATCTTAATTTAATGAAACAAAAAGTTGGGCAAATGGCAGAAGACTTTCAATTTGACAGACCTGGTTTTTAATCACCAAAATGAGCCCTTGTCTGAACAGTCAAGATGTGCTCCACAATTTGTACATATCATATGACAGGCTTGCATTGAAACCATTATTTTGTCACAGCGAGGACATTTGATTGACTCATTCAACAATCTAGCAAAGGTCTTTACATTTTTAAAAGATTTAGGTACAAAGATTAATTAATAGTTTAAAGATTTTTTTTACTACTTGGCTACATTCAAGCTGAATATATCTGATAAAAAAGGAAGAGCTATTACCAAAGAGGTTAAGGAGAAGGAGGCTGGACCATTTTTGGGTCTACAAGTAGGTAGCGAGTTAGATGCTGCATTAATAGGTGAATCTGGTAAATTAAAAATTACTGGAGGTAGCGACAAGTCCGGAGTTCCGCTCCGAGAAGATATTCATGGTGGTGCCAGAAAATACATTTTGTTATCAAGGGGTGTAGGATTAAGAGATGCTGAAAAAGGACAACGAGTCCGTAAGCTTGTTAGAGGAAATACCATTACAGAAGAAGTTTATCAATTAAACTGCTTTTTTGACGGAGAACTTAAGGTAGAAGAAAAACCAGCTGAAGGACAAGAAAAAGAATCTGCCAAGAAAACTAAGGCATAGGTTAACATATCTGCTTTTTCTAGTTTGTACATGCACTGGAAAGAAACACTTCCTGATTGGTATATTAAAAAATACGGTTATCAACCATGTGTAAACATTGGAACTGCAGGTCATGTTGATCACGGCAAGACAACTCTAATCCAAGCTTTGACTGGTGTCTGGACTAGTGCACATAGTGAGGAATTGAAAAGAGGAATTACTATTAGAGTTGGATATGCTGATGCAGCATTTTACAAATGTAAAAAATGTGAGGCTCCATTATGTTATTCAGTAACACCAAAGTGTAATAATTGTGGAAAAGAAAGTGAATTATCACGTGTTGTTAGTTTTGTAGATAGTCCAGGACATGAAAGTTTGATGGCAAACATGTTATCAGGATCTGCTCTAATTGATGGTGCAATGCTTCTAGTAGCAGCTAATGAAAAAGTTCCTCAGCCACAGACTAAGGAACATTTACTTGCTTTGCAAACACTTGGAATAAAACAAGTGGTAATAGTTCAAAATAAAGTTGATTTGATATCGTATGAACAAGCCATGGAAAATTATGCTGATATAGTAAAATTTGTCAAAGGAACAACTGCCGCAAAAGCTCCAATCATACCAATTTCTGCCCAATCCAAATTAAACATTGATGCTTTGATAGGTGCAATTGAATCTTCAATACCTACTCCTGAGAGAGACGAGAAAAAAAACACTGTCATGCATGTACTACGATCATTTGATGTAAACAAACCTGGAACTAAAATTAAAGACATCAAAGGTGGTGTTATTGGAGGAAGCATTGTTCAAGGAACATTCCAAGTAGGAGACGAAATTGAGATAAAACCTGGTTTGGCTAATGAGAAAACAGGTAAGTATGAACCAATTTTTACCCAGATTGCATCTTTAGGAACTGGTGCAGGAATAGTCAAGGAAGTAAAATCTGGTGGCCTGATTGCAATAGCAACCAAGCTTGATCCGGCAATGACTAGAAGTGATTCACTAATAGGTTCTGTAATTGGTAGACCAGGTACTCTGCCAGAAAATTCTTACAGTACAAAAATTGAAGTAAATCTTTTTGATACTGCAGTGGGTTCTGGTGAAGAGATAAAAGTTTCTCCAATAACTACAGGAGAATCTTTGAGATTAAGTTTAGGAACTGCTCCACTCTTATCCAAAGTTACTAGTGTAAGGGGCAAGATAGTGGAATTGCAATTCAAAAGACCCGTATGTATTTTTGACAATAGTAAGGTAGCAATAAGTAGAAGAATTGCTGAAAGATGGAGATTAATTGGTGCTGGTGTAGCAAGTGGTTGAAATTATCTGTGATTCTAGTTTTCTCATGGTCCTTGTCTCAAGAAGAATAAAGAACATATCTAGTATAGAAACAGAAATTGGAGCAATAGAGTATGTTGTACCAGACATGGTAGTAAAAGAATTAGAAAGAGTAACTATGGATAATAAAAAAAAAGTTCTGCTGAAAATGCTCTGAAAATTGTAAAAGATCTGAAAAAGATTAGTATCTCAGGAAAATCTGTTGATGATGCACTAGTTTCTTATGTAAAAAAACATGGAGGAATAATAGCCACACTTGATAATGAACTCAAAACGAGAATAAAGAAAAGTGGCGGTTCTATCCTTTCTGTCTCAAGTGACAAAATTATTCTTGAACCAAGTAAGCTTTAATTTTGGTAGAAGCGAATTTTAATTATGTTTGAGTACAAAGGAATCAAAATAAGGTGGCTAGGTCATGATTCTTTTAGTATAGTTGGCAATATCAAAATCATGACTGATCCATATAAAATTACTAGACAAGAAAAAGCAGACTTGATCTTGATTTCACACAATCATTTTGATCATCTTAGTGTTGATGATCTAAAGAATGTCTCAACAGAAGAAACAACTATCGTTGCTGCAAACGAATGCATTGACATGTTGAAAGGATTTGTCTTTAAAGAAAAGATTGGCATCTCTCCAGGTGAAGAAAAAACTGTACTAGGAATTAAAATCAAGGCAACTAGGGCATATAATGTTGACAAAATAAATCCCGAAACCAAAAAACCATTTCATCCTAAAGAAGATAATAAAATAGGTTTTCTAATTGAACTAAATGGTACTACAATCTATCACACGGGAGATACTGACTTGATTCCAGAGATGTCTGATCTAAAGCCCGATATAGCACTTGTGCCAGTTAGTGGAACATATGTTATGACTCCAAATGAAGCAGCTAAAGCTGTAGAACAAATAAAACCAAAGATCGTAATTCCAATGCATTTTGGAACAATTGTTGGTAGTGAAAAAGATGCTCAGGATTTTAAACAATTGATAAAATCATGTGAGGTTCAAATTCTTACAAAAGAGTAATAAACAGAGTAAATTCCATCAAGAATTAACTTGATACAAGATACCAAATTATTTACCGTAGGAAAATTTGACTTTCATTTAAGGCATCTACTTGTAATTGGAGTTCTTATAATTTCATTTTCCATTTCTGCAATGGTTAGATCACAAGCTCTTGATTATGGTTTTCAATTAAATGAGTTTGATCCATTCTTTAATTATAGAGCAACCCAGTATCTTGTAGATCATGGTCTAAACGCATATGTCCATTGGCATGATGATATGAGCTGGTATCCTCATGGAAGAGATGTCTTTGCAACAGCTCAAGTACCATTACATGTAACAGACGCAATTTTATACAAAATATTTGGTGGGGGGATGAGTCTTTATGACTTTACTATTATCTTCCCAGTTGTTTTTGGTTCCATGACAGTAATTGTAATATTTGCACTGGTACGTGTTTTAGGAGGTACTAGTGCAGGTCTCTTTGCTTCTCTTTTCTTTGCATTATCACCACCAATCATCGTTAGAGGAACTATTGGATGGTTCAAGTCTGAACCTTTAGGTCTGTTTTATGGATTATTGGGACTCTATCTATTTCTAAGTGGATTAAAATCACAGAACAAAAAAATTGCTGCTTCCAAAATGATAGGAGGAGGATTTTTTCTTGCTACAGGTTTTGCATCTTGGGGAGGAATAGAGTTCTTCCTCCTTCCTTTAGGATTGTTCTTCATTACTCTACCTTTCATACGAAAAGATCACAATTTTTTGCTTTGGGCAGTTCCATTATTTGTAGCAGTAACTATGGCAATATCTGGAGGTCTCTTTGCAAGACCAGGTCCAACTTTTGTATTTGGTATGAGAGGATTTGTAATGATTGGACCAACTATATTATTTGTAATAATAATTTTCATTCAAAAATATAGTAAAGAACAACACCGTATGCGTAATAGTCTACTAGCTTTAGCCTCTCTAATAATAATTGGAGGTGTGATATTATCTGGAGGAGTTTTCCATTCGACAAGTTTTCGTTATCTGAATGCAATGAATCCGTTCCTTACCTCAGAGGATCCTCTTGTTGATTCAGTAGCAGAACATGCTACTCCAACACTTGCACAAAACTTTAGTTATTTCTCAGTGCTAATGTTGTTTGCAGGACTTGGAATCTGGCTTGTATTCAGAAAGAAGAACGGAGATGAAAATTCAACCAGGTTCTCTATTAGAAATGAGATGATTGTATTTGCATTAATTATAGGTATAGTTGGAGCATATTCTGGTTCTACTTTCTCTAGATTGGAATTACTTACGGCAACTTCTGTAATTATACTTTCATCCATAGGTCTTTCCTTATTAGTAGCAGACATTCTGAAACGAGAAAACAACCAAGTCAAAATCGTACAGTCATCAAAGAAAGGAACAACTCAGACAAGAAAAGACACAACTCCGATAAAGAAAACTAGTGATCTGCTTGGTAGAATCCCAAAGATAGTATTTGTCGCTGTGATCGTAGCACTATTACTAGTTCCAGTCTTGTATCCAGTAAATGCAAACTGGATATCAGTAACAAAATCTCCGCCTACAATTCTTAACGGAGGATCAAACTTTGCCATCGCAACTAATGACTGGCCAGATGCTCTAAACTGGATGAAAAATAATACTCCGAAAGATTCTGTGGTTGCTTCCTGGTGGGATTATGGATACTGGGTACAGACTCTGGGAGAAAGAAAGACACTTGCTGACAATTCCACTGTTGATACAAATATTATTGCCAACATTGCCAGAATGCTTCTAAATTCTCCTGATGAAGCATGGAAGGCGCTAAATAAGATGGGCGCAAATTATGTTCTAGTTTATGTTGTAGGTCAAAAGTTTGTTTCAAACGGCCAGGACCTTTACGTACTTGGAGGAGGCGGAGATGAAAGCAAGAAACAGTGGTTCATGAAAATAGGAGGTCTTGATTCATCTAAATTCCTACAAGATGATTCCTTTACCCCAACTAATTATTTCTGGCAAAATACTTTACTTGGACAAATGTTTCCATTCACTCCGCTAACATACTTTGATCCAAATACTCACAATGAATCACCGACTTACGCTACTGGTTATACAGCAATTTACTCTAAAACAATAAAGTATCCATCAAATGGAAATGGACCACTACGCCTAGTATATTCATCTGCAAGCCTGAATAGGACAGACTCGGGTGTCTTTTCAGGTGTATTAATTTATCAAGTAAATCCAGACTACAAATTAACTGGAGTATCCTCTAATACCGTACAAGCAAACAGTTCATCTGCAACTATAGTAAAACCAACAACCACTACAAATAGTGGTGGAAATGTCGCTGTTATTAATACAAAGTTTGGAGAGATAAAATTCCAATTACTTGATAATGTGGCACCACAGACAACAGCAAACTTTGTCAATCTTGCCAATTCTGGTTTCTATGATGGAACTGTATTCCACCGAATAATTCCAGGCTTTATGATTCAAGGTGGTGATCCAAATACAATAAAAGGTGACAGAAACACTTGGGGTCTTGGAGTTGCATCACATACAATCCCGCCAGAATTTAGTTCCAGTATGAGTTTTACAAAATACATGGTAGGCATGGCACGTAGCTCTGATGTTAACAGCGGAAGTTCTCAATTCTTTATTACAGTTGGAGATGCGCCTTGGTTGAATAACCAGTATACTCTATTTGGTCAGGTCGTATCTGGTCAAGATGTTGTTGATAAGATGGCATCACTCCAAACAGATCCTGCTACTAATCAGCCAGTGGATGCTGATGCTGCACGAGTATCAAAAATCAGTATAGAGTCATCAAACAGTACGGCAAAATAAAACTGGTTACTACTTGTATCTATCTGAAATACGGTATCTTGCATACTTGTCATCTGGCGAATATTTTCCTGGATGTACAGTAGCAGTCTCTTGTCCACATTTGGGACACTTTTCTTTTAGGGTATATCTCTTACAATCTGTACATTTTCTCATCTGAAAGTGCATGCTAACCTTCTCTTGTCTTCTTTGATTCTTCTCTTGTAAACTTGAAGGTACCACCTTTCTTCTCTATGGCATCTTGCACAGAGGAAAGAATTGGTTTGAGTTCCTTCTCAGCTTCCTTAAAGTTTGGAGCAGTAAGGGTAATACGATATTTAGGAGCACCAATGTATGTAACAGAGATCTCCTTCTTGTTAGCTGTAGAATCAATTAATGCGTGTTTGATTATTTCTATGCCGTTAGACTTGTTACAGGTTAACTCGAAAATCCCGCGAATCTCAACGTGCGGAACCTGAATCTTTGAGCCAAGCTCTGCAATTACAGTTAGTGCCTTTGGAGGGATACTGAGATTATCTAAAATGGATATGCCCTTAGCTGAAACTTCAGAAAATGCGTCATAGACTGAACCAAACTTTTCCACTAGGATATTTTCTAATTTTCCCATCTCAGACTCGGACAAACTTAAGCGAGATTTTAGATTTTCAATTAAAGCCTCTTCTTTTTCACCTCGTTTTATCTCTAAAAGCTTCTTCTTCTTTTGATCAGATGATACTTGTTTTAATGATAAATCTATTTCAGATCTTCGCGGATCTACTCGTTTTACAAGTAAAACTTTCTTTTCCCCCACTTTGAGAAATTTTGCTACATTTCTTATCCAACCAGTAGCAATCTCCGAAACATGCAAGAATCCTTGGACATTGCTATATTCATCTAGTGCAACATAAGCTCCTTGATCCACTATTCTTGTTACAGTGGCAACTACAATCTCTCCCACTTCGGGGAAATTCTGAACTGTTGTTGTCATAGCCTTCAAATTTATTGTACATAATTTAATGTTGCTGATTAAAAATCAATTCCTTTTTTTGCTTTTATTCCAGATTTGAAGGGATGCTTGATCTCCCTCATTTCGGTAACTAGATCCGCTTTCTCTATTACTTCATCTTTAGCATAATTTCCAGTAAGAACCAAGCTAACATCATCAGGTTTGTTTGAAATGATTTCTAAAACATCTTCTAGATTTATCAAACCAAGATTTAATGCATAATTTATCTCATCCAATATTACAATATTGTAGATTTTTGAATTAATTTTATTTCGTGCAACTTGTAATGCCTCTTCTGCAATTTTTTTATGATCCTCAATGAGACTTTTATCATCTATTATTCCAACAAAGCCCTTGCCTATTGCAGTGAGTTCAAATTCAGGCTCTAATCTTTTTGATGACGTCATCTCACCATAGTGCCATGAACCTTTGATGAACTGTATCATGCAAACTTTATGATCATGGCCAACTGCACGAAGAGCCATACCAAGAGCTGCCGTTGTCTTTCCTTTTCCCTTTCCGGTGTAAACTATGACCAATCCCTTTGTCATTGAGAATATTTTTTATACACTAGGTAAAAAGATTGGGTTCAAAAACAGACTTGTCTCTTGATAAAACCACAGCTTATAATATTGAACAAAGAAAATTTGAGTAATACTGATGACTAAAAGTTATGATTATGATGTAGTAGTTGTGGGAGGAGGTCCAGCAGGCCTGTCAGCAGCATGGAGTGCTGCAAAAAAAGGTCTCAGTGTTGCAGTACTTGAAAGAGATGATGCAATAGGACAAAACATTAGGACAAGCGGTGTAACATGGATAAAAGAAGCAAAATCATTTGGAATACCTTCTGAATATTACAACGAAATAAGCAACTATGCATTTTACTCTCCAAATAATTATGTGATAAAAAAAAGTGATACACCCAAAGCAGCAGTTTTGGATGTGAGAAAGACATATCAATTTCTAGCATACCAAGCTGCAAGTGTAGGGGCAGACATTTTTTTAAGAACTAGTGTAACTGATGCGTTAAAAAATGACAAGGGAAAATTAAGCGGAGTAAAGGCAACCTCGCTTAAAGAAGAACTAGTTTTTAATTCAAAACTTGTCATAGATGCAAGTGGTTTCTATTCTGTTGTTGGAAGATCCCTTGGTATTGTTATGCCATGGAAAA
>JANXYF010000226.1 GCA_025350175.1 Nitrosopumilales archaeon
CATAGGAAATAATGAAAACGGAACTACTCCTGAACTTGTAAGAATTGCGTATGATACAGGAATGGAGATTGCAAAATCTGGGGCAGTTTTAATCACAGGAGGATTGGACGGCGTGATGAAAGCTGCAAGTCATGGCGCAAAAGATGGCGGAGGTCTAGCTGTTGGAATAATACCACAAAACGATGCATCGTTTGCAAACGAATACTGCGATGTCGTAATTCCAACTGGCATGGGTCTTGCAAGAGATTTCCTTACTGCATTATCAGGCGATGGTGTAATAATTATTGGGGGAGGTTCTGGAACATTATCTGAGACTTGTGCTGCATATATGCACAAAAAACCAATTGTTGCAATCAAAACAAGCGGCGGAGTTGCAGAAAAATATGCAGACCAGTATCTAGATCATAGAAAAAATGTCATGATAATTGGAGTAAATACTCCAAAAGAAGCTGTTAAAGTAATGTTAGAGAAAATTAATTCTACTGCATAGATTTCAAATACGGATCTGGTTCGTAAAACTTGTTCTCTTTAGATAGCTTGTTCAACTCGTCTACAATTTTTTTTATGCCAAACTCTTTTGCAGTATCAAATAATGGCTTTTTGATTCTCATTCCAAGTGACAATGCCTTTTCAATCTCTGGAACATCACTTGCCTGATTTGTTACAAGCCATGCGGCATTGTTTAGTATATTTCCAAGTAGTTGTATTGGATTGAATTTCTTTGCCAACTCTTCAGTTAGATTAATTCTCTCATATTGTTCTCCCGAATACTTGTAGAATCCTTCTCCACTTTTTTGTCCCAACTTCTTTTCGTTGTATAGTTTTTCAATCAAAGGATGGGGGTTGATGACCTTTTTATCTCTAGAATGCATCTCAGTTGTAGCTTTGTGAATTACATCCATGCCAGTAAAATCTGCCAATTCAAATATGCCCATTGGAAAGTGTAGTGTAAATTTTACTGCAGAGTCAATTTCTTCTTTTGTTGCACCAGTGCGGTCCATTGCATATGCAGCTTCATGGACTAGCGGAATGAATAGTCTGTTGACAATAAATCCTGGCACATCTTTTTTACATATGACTGGTTCTTTTGAGACTGATTTTACAAAGTTAATTGTTGTTTCTAATAATTCCTTTGATGTTTTCTGTCCTGGTATTACTTCAACTAGCTTCATTAATTGTGGGGGATTGAAAAAGTGTATTCCGATAAATCGCTCTGGCCTAGATGTTGTATTTGCAATTTCTGTAATAGGCAAGGTGCTGGTGTTTGATGCAAAGACTGTTTTTTGTTGAGCAACTTTGTCCACCTCGGCATAGACTTTTTTCTTTAATTCCATTATTTCAGGCACTACTTCGATCATCAAGTCACAGTCTTTGAGGGCTTGAGCCAAATCTACAATCGGTGTGATCCTTGAGAATATTTCTTGTCCTTGTTGTTCTGTTATCTTTTGTTTTGATACTAGCTTGTCTAAAGACCACTTGATTTTTTCCATAGCTTTGTCAAGAAATTGTTGTTCTATATCACGTAGAATTACGTTGTATCCTGCCATTGCAGAAACTTGTGCAATAC
Organism: Nitrosopumilales archaeon; assembly: GCA_025350175.1. GTDB lineage: Archaea > Thermoproteota > Nitrososphaeria > Nitrososphaerales > Nitrosopumilaceae > Nitrosotalea. The sequence goes on from JANXYF010000226.1 coordinate 1,568, forward strand.
CATGACCCATAATTCCAGAACCTAAAACTGTGATGTTTTTTATCGTCATATTTACTAGTAAAATTTACATCTATTTGTAAGTTTTTGGAGATACTATGGGCATTGGTTTTTCTTGACGATATATAGAATACTTGCATGATTATCAGATTTGAATCGAGAATTCTTTTAGTACTTTGATTACGTAACCGCATTATGACTTTCGACACAATTCTGGAAAGCATAATGCACACGGACAAGCATATCAGATACGCCACAATTGCCGACATGCAAGGAAATGAAATCAAGACACGAGTAAGAGAAGGCGTAGAACCATTTCTTACCCCGCAAGAAACCAAAGAAACTTTACAATATGCGGCAAACGCATGGAAGATTAGGAAAAGCTTTGAGCCAAGGATTGGAAAGGGTCAATATGTTTTGGCAGTGTACGATAAGCTAAGACGATTGACAATGCCGCTTGCAGACAAGTACCTTCTGATGGTAACTTGGGGAACAGATGGTGGAACTTTTGATATCATAGAACATATGCAGAATATGTTCTCCGGTGATGCTACAAAAGATTGGTAAATTTTCATTCTGCTATTTTTTTAGATGGGCATATCCTAAGATGTATGAATTTTAACAACACTGTTGTTTCATCTAAAGAGTATCGATTATCGTTTTGATATGATCTGGAATCTCTGGTAATTCACCAATGTGGCTGACATTGTTTTGTAATATGTCTGGGCCTATTCTTCTCACTCTTTGAGTTCCAATCAGAGTTGCAATTCCCCTATCAATGTCTTTTTGAGGTAGTACTGCTTTTAGTTTTTCAAGCAAAGTGTTCTCATCTTCATACTTACTAATGGCATGCT
>JANXYF010000231.1 GCA_025350175.1 Nitrosopumilales archaeon
TTTAGTTGTGGTTGAAATTATTTAAAATCAGTACCTGCATCAGAAAAGTGTTGGATTGCTAGTACAAATTAGTCAGTGAACATTACAAAAACTTTCAGAGTGACTAGATACTTAGCTTAAGGATTGTAATTATCTAATATAGTGGGAATTGAAATTCAAAATTTCTTAATATTTACTGTGTTTGCCCAAAAGCTACATGCTATTTTTTAAATATCTTTTTTAATAATCTCGCGCATGGCTCACAAAAATGTGATTCCAACTCTAGTCACCAAGGGATTTGGCAAGTAAAAATGGCAATTTTTTACCTAAAAATGAAGTGTACATTTTGTGGCAACGATGAAACATAGATAATAATGTCAAAATCTGCATTTTCGCCAATCAGGGCAATATGCATGAAGTGCAAAAAACATATCGAGTACTAGATTTTTAGGATTGGAACTTAAGACCAAAAACAATAAGGATTTTGGTGACAGCTCCAATCATGATTTTTCAGTATAGTATTTAGATCATGCTCACAAATCACACGTTTCATTTTTTAACAAATTTTCATCTTTGAACGATTGGAACTTGAGAACTAGTCCCCTATCCTAGGGGGGAGGATATGCTTTTTAGGAACTAATTTTCATACTAGTACAAGGAAACGAGTAACTGCATGGCTAATCTCTTTGCTTATGTAATTGGAGCTGCGGTAGTGGGAATATTGCACATGTCTGCCCCTGATCATTGGCTTACACTCTGCGTTCTTGCAAGAAACAAAAAATGGGCTACAAAAAAGCTCTTTGGAGTATCATTTATGACTGCGATTGGTCATGTTGCTCTTTCTGTTGCTATGGGGCTTGTTGTGGTAGTAGTAGGACTTGTTTTTTCTCATTTAATTTCCTACTATCTTGATACTGGAATAGGACTAGTCATGGTAGGTGCAGGATTAGTTGTTGGGATAATACCTCTAGTAAGAAAGAGTGCACCTCATCAATATCATCATGATGATGAACACGAGCATGATCATGACCATGATGAAGAAAAGAAATTTGGTAAACTTAGTTCAAAAATAGGTTATTTTGCAATTCTTGGGGCAGCGCTTTCTCCAGACCCAAGCATAATTCCAATTTATCTTTCTGCAATATCGGCTGGATTTTACTTTGCATTAGAGTTGTCAGTTGTCTTTGCGGTTGCTTCTATCGCTACACTTCTACTTTTAGTTCAGCTTGGTACTGTGGGATTGGCAAAGACACTTGCAAAAATTCCAGAAAAATATAATGATTCAATGGTAGGATTTGTGATTATGGCTATTGGGATCTACGTTCTTGTTGTACGGTAAAAGATGATTTTGATGGTTCATTATAATTTTGATTTGATAAAATGCCAAATGTTTGGAGGTTGGATAAACCATCCGACTAGATAAATATCGAGATTATAGGAAGAATAACACATGACTCATCACAAACTGCCTGAGGTAAAGAAAAGACTGGCAAGAATAGAGGGCCATGTCAAAGGCATTAGTAAGATGATTGATGAAGGAAAAGGCTATCCTGACATTGTACAGCAGATCACTGCTGTCCGAGCAGCTCTTGACAGCACAATGGAGATAATAATCCAGGATCTTGTGGAACACGTTAGTGTAAATACAAACACCAAAGGCAAAAAGGCTGCAAATGATCTAAAAGATACCGTATCCAAGATTCTATAGATGTTTTCTAGTCTTACAGGACTTCAAATGCTTAAAGGAAATAACTTGCTATAAAAAATAATATCCTATGAATTTTGGAGAACGTTCTAAAATCAAATCTAAAGAGAAAATTATTGAATTTCTACAAAAAGAACATACGGGCAGAATTGCAACAATAGACAAAAATGGGTTTCCTTTTGTTGCACCCATGAATTTTGTATATTATAATAACGCTGTATACATTCACGGCTTTCCTAAAGGGGAAAAATATGATAACATGAAATTAAATTCTAAATGTGGTTTCGAAGTAGATAAGGAATTGGCATTTTTACCATCGTATTTTTTTGAACCTCCAACTGATGCTTCACTTACAGATACATTGTACATCAGTGTAGTAATCAAGGGATATGCAGAACTTGTTTCCGATAATGTAGAGAAAGCTCAAGTGTTAAACAAATTGATAGAAAAATATCAGACCGAAGGTGGATATGAAAAACTAAGATCAGATATGGCTTCAGTAAAAGGAGTTAATTTGATGAGGATAAAACCCGACATAATTACTGGAAAATATAAACTCGGTAAATATTGGGATCCAAAAGACAAACTTAGGATTGCAACTCGTATTATGGAAAGAGCAGTACAAAACCCAAGACGTGTATTGGAACTTTTGAATATCAAAGGATTGGACAAGCTTGGAGATGAATCTACAAAAGAATTAGCGTGGATTCATTCAACTGAGATTGTAGGAATGATGGGATTTCAGAATAATTCAAAGTATCCTACCATTTCATTGTCTGTTGTTGAAGATGTGGATTGGTAAGGATTTATTTTACTAACAAACTGGGCCCAAAATTAGCTCATGTTAGTATCTGAATCCTACTGGACAAAATTTGACAACAATGGATTTGGAAATTATTTTTTAGATTCATCTGTTTTGTGTTATAATTTTTCTTGAATTTATGTTTGATCATAATTTTTGAGAGTGTGGGAAAGAAGTTTTGTAGCGAGTCTTACATGACTCTAACCAATGAATTGAAAGATACCGTTTCAAAGATTACATGAGGATTATATGCGCGACTAGGGAGTTCATCTTAAACAAGCTTTTACGATTTGGAAATAAGCGAAAATATACGTGTGCGCGCGATACAAAATGTACTTAAATGTGATACGGATCAAGTGATTGAGAATATATGAGAACGCGCATCAAGTATTAACTGAACTGAAACCTGTGTGTTCTGGTTAGAGTTTGTGTAGTGTCTGTCGGTCGGCGTATTTAACGCGGCCAACTTGAACAAAAACCTCTACGTCACCGCCCTGACGGCGACGGTGGCGACGGTGA
>JANXYF010000027.1 GCA_025350175.1 Nitrosopumilales archaeon
CCGTTTAGATGGTTAGTAGATTATTCAGTTTGGAAATTAATTGAAGCACATACAAAGGGAATAACCAAGAAATCCTTTGGTAGAACAAAAGAAGGAAATGTTGTCATGGATTATTCATTGATCAAAAGATTTTTGGAACTATTAGAAAGAACATTTCAGATGGAAAGGAGATATGATTTTAGGCACGGGATGAAGACTTCGGATGGTCTGAAATCATGTCAAGAGATTACAATATCTAAGATTGTAGTCCAGAAATTAGCAGAGTTTGGTATCAACAAACGAAAGTCTTTTGAAGTGTAAACCATATCTAGTAAATGAGGAATTTTTAAGATAATTTTCATTCGGTTGATTTGATTTTTTCATATGATAAAACCTCAGGTCCTCCATGTTTTCTAATTACTATTGCATTCAATTACTATTCCAAGATGAAATTATTATTTAAAGAAAATTTTTTTAAATTGAGGTTTTAATTATTAGGGGTTCAGACCCGTGAGAGTCTGATTTTTGGAATCAAAATGATGGAGAATGTAGCAATAATCAAAGCAAGAATGGCAAATGGAAACTCTGGAATTACTGGAATGACTTTGGAAAGCGAATCGAGTGTTATGGTATGGGTAGAAAAGTGCGGAATTGAAATCAACACTTGTGCACCATTCTGAGTTATCAATATGGCATAATGCGGATCATCTAAGCTAGAACCATGAAGAACTTGATCTACATTTTCAGCAGGAGTTATCACTTTTCCATCATAGAGCACATGGAGGTATTTTATACTTGAAACATCTATTGTTGTACTGTTAAGATTTACAAGTATGACTTTGGGACCAGTTTGATTTGTGGCACTGACTGTTATACTTACTGAATTACTAGATGAATTTTCAGTTTTAACTATGATGTTGTTATCGATAGATTTGTGGTCTACAGTTCCATTTCCAATTTCAACTTCAGCCGCGATGGTCTGATTTGTTTTTGCACCTTCAATGTGAGATGTTTCTTGTTCAGTTATGTGATGAGCTATTCTTTCATTGTTTTTTTGGTGCTCTAGTTCTTGAGGAGAATCTTCTCCTTCGTGTTGATTACCCATATCACCTTCTGACATGACCATGGTCTTATTCTCATTATTGTGATCTTCAGACATGGTCTTGTTCTCATTATAATTTTCAGACATTGTCTTGTTATCGGATTCATCTTGATTATCTGATCTAGTGTGATTTTGTTCTGCGCTGATTTGACCATCTTGGTGGTCTCCATGTGATTGCTGACTTGATGAATCTTGGTTACCACCGTGGTCATCTTCTGCAAATGCCATGTTTACTGGGACAGCATTCAAGCCAGAAAATCCCATGAAAATTACACTGAAAATAAAAAATGCTATTACCTTTTCGCTCAATAAATCATTCATCTAATTTTGCTACTTAACTGTTGCGTATTAATTTCCAACAAATCCTCTTTTATATCATAACACCAGTTTGCTGTTTTTGGGCAGAAATCTGATCCTAGTTGATACATACGGAAGGGCTACAACATATCTTAATCCTGTTACTGAATCTCTCACAAATACGAGATACAGAATTGGTCAGTATGATACTTTTAGAAATTCTGAAAAAAACAACCAATTAAAACCATTTTTAATATTTGATAATTATCATATGCCACAAGTTGTCTTCTAAAATGTAATTGGAAAATTCTGAAAACTCTATTTGCCTATTCCAGAACAAATATCGCTTAACACATGTGAATTATACTGTCCCATGTTAGAATTACTACTAGAACGAGGAATCGTCTTACAAATAACATTTGGCATGAGATAATCTACCGTTACATATACTGCAATTAAGATGCATACAACTAGAATTACCAGTCCCCACATTGGTTGCATAAAATCACTCCATTTCATACTAGAATTACCCTCTTGTCCTTATTCTCTTCATATGTTAATCATGGTATAGCACAGGATTGATTATAATATGTCAGGTAACTTTGTTAGTGAACAAGGTGTCACAATTTTTTATTAATCAATTCCCCAAATCACAACATGTCAAAACAGCAATACCGAGCAGAGATAGGAATCATATCTGATATATTACAAGCAGCAATGGACAAAGGCACCCAGGGTATAATAATTTCAAGCATAGCCAGAGTGTCAAATCTATCGCATTATACCGCAGTTGAAAAGTGTCAAAAATTGGTAGGCTTTGGTCTTATGGAATCAAGGCAGTACAAGCGGGGGCAGATCTATGCAATTACAGAAAAAGGAATCCAGTTTTTTAGAGAACTGCAGCGATTTGAGGAATACGTTCAAGCATTAAAGATTAGAATCTAGATTACACAATCTCATGCCAAAGGTTGTCATTATTGCTTGAGAGTATACGCACAAAATTATTCCAATGCTATTTCTTGTTATTGATTGTAATTTGTCGATGTTCATTTTGATGATTGCGTCACAGATGTTATTAACTAATTTGTAATAATATTAAGTTGGTCCAAATACCTAACGTCTGATCATTTCAGACAGACAAGATTTCATGTACTACAATGTAATGCAGTTTTTCATGAATAAAACAATATTTGCAGGCCTTGCAATTCTGGTCTTGGTAATGGGTATGGGAAGTAATCTCATGTTCCACTCAGCAGAAGCAAAAGGAATGCCACAACATTGGTTAAACTCCGATGGTACCCTGAAATCAAAATATCTCTTGGTTGCAAAAGGAACCGTAGCTGATTTCAAGTATCCAGTCGTATCATGGATGCACAACAAATAGAGCAACTTGACTAATCAAACGGTATCTGAGAGTTAAAAAAAACTCTTTTGTATAGGTCTGGAAGTTCGACTTTCATTTTTTAAATTCTACATTACAAGAACTATGAATGAATCTTTATTCCACTCAAATGCCTTTAGGAAATCTCTGAGGATCATCTTTTTCCTTTTTTCTTTTTATTATTTACAACCCTGTGACAATTAACATGGACTACCTTTAGATTTGTAATGTTATAGTTGGAGGAATCTCCATCTTTATGATGAATGTCATATGCATCGTAACTTGTTATCTGTCCTTTACAACCGTCACACACAAAATTCTGACTACGTGCAACTTGGATCTTTGTAGGACGTACGAGTCTTTTTCGAGTCTTATTATTTCCTGAAAAAATGGACAAACTATTCCTTCTTGTCTTCTATGTCTTTTTTGGCCTTCTCATAACCCTTTTTAGCAGACTCTTTTGCCTCATGCAGTCCTTTAACGCCTAGTTCTGTTCCCTTTTCAATTCCCTTCTTTCCCAAGTTTTTTACTTTATCCAAAATTCCCATGATAAAATATTGTTCCCTCAAATATTTATCATTATTCTTGTTCCACAAAATCTTACTGTGACGGAGCGAGTTGCTCTATTACTACACTGTAATAGAAATTATCTAGCTTAAACACCATGTTGGACGAGTTTTCAGTATAGTTTACTCCAAAGGTACTATCACTAGTCTGCGTCATAGGTGACTGGGTTATCTTATTTCCAGCTAGTGCCATTATAGAATTTGCATCATCTGGAGTAATCTGTGTTGTAAAAGTATGTATGCCATGTAGTGGTGGAGGTTCAAATCTGCTATATGCTTGATCTATTGCATTTTTTAAAACTGGAATTTTATCTAATGTAGAATTGTCCAAAATTATTGTACTGCTATCAAGATTTGCAAGCTCATCAGGAGAATGTATCTTGACATCTCCTGGAGTTGTCTGGGCAGTCACACTCAATTGTATCACTGCACTTGAACCAGATTTGAAAGGCATCATAATTACAACCATGGCAACTATAATCACAACTGCTATTGAAATTACTGTAATCTTTAGTTTGTTCATAATGAGATTGTATAGTTTTACAAGAATTTAACTAGTTTTCATCTTTGATTCTTGAATCTTCCAACAATCTTTGCAGATGTATCCTTTGACATTCCATTCTTTTTTTGCATGGCGTGCAATAAAACCAAGTTTTGCATTACATAAAACACAATTTTTTTTCAATTCATTGTCTGCTTTTTCTTTTTCATTGTAGCAAGGCTCACATAGCCATCCTTTTAGATCCCATTGTTTTTTTGGCTTCCACAGGTATAATCCGCCCGGCTCTGCACCACATGTGACACATTTGTCATCGGGATTTGTTATTTTGGGATGAGGCTTTTTCATCAATTTTACAAAGCAATCTGTACATACTACGCCCTTGAGATTCCATTCCTTTTTGGGCTTGCTAGTGCTGGAGGATTCCTTCTTACAAACAGCGCAAGATTGGCTCTTTTTACTGCCAAATAGTCCCATTATGATATGTCTCCATGGCAGTATGATTTCATTATGGTATATAGTTAGTTGTTGCCTAAAATGATATCGCTTGATTTATTCAGTTTTGAGACTTTGCAACCTTGCCGTCTTTTAATTTTCGTAATCCACCAATTACCATTGTAATAATTGCTGCAAAACCAAAGACTACAGCACTCCATCCTGCTATGTGTGACTGATAACTACGCATCACAAAAAACGAGATTACAGACAGACCAAACATGGATATTGAGAAAATTGTTAGCGTTTTATTTTGCAATTAATATGATGAATTGTTACGATGATTTAGCAATTACTATATGATAAATACAATTGATAATAATCTGAACCGTTGCTGCCTAAACCTTCGCATGTCGGACCTATCAAATATTCATTTTCAGCAACGTTTCGTAACCTTACTTTTCAGCAACGGTTCGATATCTATTACGTCATCAAAGTATTTAGGTTTTCAAAAATTGATCCTTGATCTCAATCATTTCCTATCAAACGATTTCCATACTGGACTAAAAGACATTTTTTGCAAACACAATCGTCATACTTGATCTCATTTTTCTTTAATGGTGGAAATTGAGTGCACCAACAAGTCTCATTCTCTTGGCATTCAAAGGGCTTTCCACATTTGGTGCATGTTTTTTGCAATAGATCAAGAAATCAGTATGGAGATTTAGCAATTTCTATTTGTGTGCCAGCAAACAATTTATGGTATTACATCAATATTGAAACAGACCATTAGACCTCCAAACGGAATGATGTTAGTATGGCAATCCTTTGACCGATTGGAGTTACTGGTCATTTTTTGATATAATTAACTATTCAGGAGGATTTTGGACAAAAACATTACAAATTAATCTGTCAGTTTTAGGGTCTCTATACTGCACATTACAGGTGACAAATTTTCCTTTTAGTGCTTGTTCCAGGTCATAAACTGTCTTTTCCTCATATTGAGGATCTTCTGGATTGTCAACTTTGGCAATGACAATTCTTTCAATGTTCCCATACTCTTCCTTGTTATCTTTACGAAAATGGGTAACTGACATTTCAAAAGTATCTCCTGACAAGCAACCAATTACAGGACCTCCTATTCCGTCGCCCATGGGAGTATTATTTTTTTAGAGATTATAATTGTCTATGCTCAATCTAAGGAGTAGCCGGTTTGTATGTTGCCATAAGTTTTGCCAAATCATCTTGGCTTAGCGCCCATCCTCTCTTTACAAGTTCTAAAGCATCAACAGCTTTGACACATGCTGGTTTGTTGTCTGTTGTTTTTAGTACTAGCTGATAATCTGCTTTGCACTCTACATCAAGTGCTCCCAGTCCTGCATCAGTTTGCTTCATTGGTGGCATGTGCATTCTTTTTACCATGACACATAGATCAACTTTAGAAAGACACATCTTACTATCTGCAACAAGTCTTGTTCCATTAACAGCATAAGCATGAGTATATGGAACTATCACAACTAGAAATATCGAAAAGACACAAACTGTTATTGCGGAAATTTTATTCAACTTGATTAAAATCAAGTTTCTATGCTTTATTAGTTTTTAGTATGATTTGTAGGATCTTAAAAATTATCCGGCCTTTATCATTATCTTGTTTACCGCGGTGATGATATTTTCAATATCTACTGGTTTTTGCACAAGCTGTGTTGTACTAGTTAATAGGATCTTTTTCGGATCAAATACAGCTCCTGTTACAACCACTATCTTTGCACTGGGATCTATCTTTTTGATTGCATTTATTCCGTCAAATCCATCATGCCCCGGCATTAGAATATCCATGAATACTATGTCTGGATGGAGTTTTTGATACAGGTCTGCTGCCTCTTTGCCATTTGAGCCGGTGCCAATTACTGAAATATTATGTATCTGAAGAATTTCTGTAAAGACTGCTTTCATGTCTGCATCGTCTTCTATCACTAGGGCTCTAAATCTTGGGTTTGAATTTTCTAA
>JANXYF010000054.1 GCA_025350175.1 Nitrosopumilales archaeon
GAGTTTTTCTTCGCTGGGACATAAAATCAATCCCATGTTGCGGAAAAAGTGATCTGATTAAAACCGCACCTGCAGAATAATCTGGACTTCGTGCTACAGCGTTTACACAGTAATGCATTCCATATGTAAAGTAGACATAAACCCTGCCAACTTCTCCAAACATGGCTTTGTTTCTCTCAGTTATGCCCCTAAACGAGTGACTTGCTTCATCATCTGTGTATCTGTATGCTTCAGTCTCTACAATTATTCCAGAGATTACATTCCCAGCAATATTTCTAATCAAAGTCTTTCCAAGCAAGTCTTGAGCAACTTTTACCGTATCACGGGCATAAAATGAACGAGGTACTAGATTCATTTTGAAATTTCTACGTCTAAACCCTTTCTTAATTTATCGAGGGTTTTTGCAAGTAAGACAAAATCATCTTTGAGAACTTGTCGTAATCCAGGATTATATATGATAGCAGCTGGATGGACTGTAACAAAATAAAGTTGATCATTATTTTTTACAAGTTTGCCACGATTTTTGGTTATAGCACTGCCATCCAACAATGAGCTATAGGCAGTATTTCCCAATATACATATTATTCTGGGTTTAATTATTTTCAATTCCTCGGACAGATATTGTCTACATGCATCTCGTTCTTCGGTAATAGGTTGCCTGTTATTTGGTGGCCTGCATTTTACCACATTAGTGATATATACTTGATCTCTTGTAAATCCAGCATACTCTAATGCTTCAGAGAGAATTTGGCCAGCAGTTCCCACAAATGGTTTTCCTTGAAGATCTTCATTTCTTCCAGGAGCTTCTCCTACAAAAATCACATCAGATTTTTCATTACCAATTCCAGGTACTGCATTTTTTCTTGACTTTGAAAGACTACAGTTAACACATGAGATTACTCTATTTCGTACATCGTTTAATTTTTCAGACATGTTATGTTGTCACACTTTTTACAATTGATTTACCACGTATATGTGGACCGCCATTGCCCATTCTCATTACTTGCATAGGGTCTCCTTTTCCACAGTTTGCAATAGGTCTAACTTTGAAATCTTTTCCTCTAGCATCAATTGATTCAAAAAATTCTGGCGAATTTCCCATCACGATGACATCTCTTAGTAATCCTCCCAATTCTCCATTTTCAATTTTCTGAGCATATTGACAAGATATGCTCCAATTATATCGCATCATATCTATTGAAGGAATTTTCATATTACAAATCAGATACCCGTTTTTAACATCCTCAATCATCTCGTCAGGATTCCAATCTCCAGGCTCTATACATGTACATGCCATTCGTATAAGTGGCATAAACGAGTATCCCGTAGCCCGCATTGATGAATTGGGTGGAGCGTCAAACAAAGCCGCAGTCTCTCTGCTTTGCATATGAGTACTCAAGACTCCATCTTTTACCAGAGTCTTCTTTGAAGCAGGTACCCCCTCATCATCATACTTGTACCAACCTAAACTAGATGGAATTGTAGGATCATCAATTACATTAAGTTCTGACGAGCCAATCTTTGTTCCAATTTTTCCTGCCCACCACGCACCGCCTGCCCATGCCATTTCTTTTCCAAGTACTCTATCAGCTTCTGATGGGTGTCCTAAAATTTCATGAGTAAGCAATGCAACAAAATCGGGATTCATCACCACGGTTGCTTTTTCTTCTTTTACGGTTTGTGCGTCAAGTAATGTATCAGCTTTTTCAGATATAGATTGAGCAACTACAAGTATGTCATTTTTTCCTGTAATCATCTCCAATCCTCCTCTACCTCCTTCAGTTGTATTTACGGATTCAGTTAATCCAGAATAATGTGCTGTTGCTGACAAGTTTGCTATGACATCATCAAAATTATGAGTTATTTTAGATCCTTCACTATTTACAAAATATTTGTGAAATTTATCATGATGAATAGATACGGATGATTTGATTATTCTTTTTCTGCTTTTAATTATACTGTCAGATTCAAGAGCTATTTTCATCATCTCTTCTACAGATGGCAATATCTTTACTTGATAATTTACAGAGTCAATAGAGGATTTCACATCAGCAAGTTTTACCTTTTGTTTTTTATTTTCAGAATAATGTCTAG
>JANXYF010000088.1 GCA_025350175.1 Nitrosopumilales archaeon
TTACTGATGTAGCTTTCAAAGTCTTTTATGAGTGGATTTATCTCGAAATTCTTTCTATCCAAGAATTACACTATCATCTCTAGATCACGGTTAGAATATTAATGCTTTTGAGAGTGGTGCTCCAGCCGGGATTTTCATCATTGAGAATTTGAACCCGGGTCGGAGGATTGAAAGTCCCCCATGCTTGACCGGTCTACACCACTGGAGCCCAATTTGCATCCTAATTGTTATCCATAAAATCCTTTTGCAGCCATTCAAAAGATTTTTTTATTACCAGAATTGGATAATAGCTATGAGTTCTCTTATTCAAAGAATTGACAAGATGATTGAAGAGCAGAGTTTGTTAAAACACAAATTCTATGTCATGTGGAGTGAAGGTAAATTATCAATGGAATCTCTTAGTGGTTATTCAAAAGAATACTTTCAACTAGTAAAAGCAGTTCCCTCATTTGTAGACAAAGTTATGGTGAAAAGCCCATCTAAAATTCAGAGTAAAATTGCTTCGAATAGAGATGAAGAATCTGAGCATATAGAACCATGGGTAAAATTTGCCAGTGCACTAGGTGTATCACAAAATGAACTAAGAAATTATGCTGGTCTTGATAAAACAAAACAAGCCATTTCAAATCTTTCATGTCTTATGAATTCCTTTGAGGGTGGAGCTGCTGCAATGTATGCTTTGGAACAGGAAATTCCAAAAATTAGTTTATCAAAGATAGATGGATTGAGAAAATTCTATGGTTTGTCAGAAGATGATGCAATAGAATATTTTAGACTTCATGCAGAAGCTGACATAAGACATGCAGCTCTTTGGCGAAAAATCTTAGAAAAAACTTCTGCATCACAAGAGGATGATTTGGTAGAAACAGCCAACAAATCCTTAGCAGCTCAAAATCTATTGCTTGATAGCTGTTACGATGCATATTGTTAACTCTATACTATTTTATAGCGCATCTCAATTTGCTCTTTCGTAGGGCCCATAACTCAGCTTGGTAGAGTAACCGGCTCATAACCGGTGAGCCAAGGGATCGAAGCCCTTTGGGCCCACTATTTAGTTCCTTTTGTTGTTATACTGTATCTATTATGACCATGTTTTCCTCTTTGATGAAATGCTGATCTAGAACAAGTGATAATCATGATTTTCTAAATTTTCATTTTGATATACTAATTTTAAAATAAGCAGTAAATTATCTTCATTTGGCCGCAATGAAGAATCAGAGTTATAACTGAACTGATGATGTAAAGGCATTTGTCTGAGCTGCCTCTCTCTTAGAAATAATTTGATAAATTTGACACAAAGAATGTCTTCAAGAAATGTTATAGAGTATATATAAAGCGCATATATATCCACGAAAATGCCACAAACAAAACCTATTGTAAGTATAGAAAATGTTGTGGCTTCAGCTTCTGTTGATCAAAAAATTGATCTTAATGTTATAACTCAAACATTTCCTGATGTTGAATATCATCCTGAACAATTTCCTGGTTTGGTATTTAGAATAAAGTCTCCAAAAACTGCAACATTGATCTTTAGTTCTGGAAAAATGGTTTGCACTGGAGCAAAATCTGAAGAACAATCAATTGCTGCAGTACGAACTGTTGTTCAAAAATTAAGAAAGGGTGGAATTAAAATAAAAAAAGATGCAGTCATCACAATCCAGAATATGGTTGCCTCTGCTAATCTTGGTGGGAAAATACATTTGGAACAAGCTGCTAGAAGTCTTCCAAGAAGTATGTATGAACCAGAGCAATTTCCAGGATTAATACATAGAATGATTGATCCTAAAACTGTACTACTACTATTTGCGTCTGGCAAACTTGTGTGTACTGGTGCAAAAAAAGAATCTGACGTTTACAGATCAGTACATAATCTGCACACACTTTTAGAAGAAAAAGAACTAATGATTTACGTTAGCTAATTTAGAAAATCTGTTAGAAATTATACTGTACTCATCTGTTTTTTAATTCTATTCAAAGTTTGTTCGTCGAGAATTTTTTCAGCGTGCAAAGCATTAGAAATTGCAAGTATGTCTGTAATCTCATACAGTTTTACTTTCTCATTTTCCAAGTTTTCTCTTGCACCTTCAAGCCTATTGACTATAACAAATGCAGAATCTACTACTATTTTGGCATCTTTTAGAGCCCTGACAGCATTAAGTAATGAATGACCTGTCGTTCCAACATCATCTACTAGAACTACTTTAGACCCTTCAGGTATCTTTCCTTCTATGAGGCTACCTGTACCATAGTCCTTTGGCTTTTGTCTGATGTAAATCAGAGGCTTTACAGTTTCTATGGCCAAAGCAGATGCTATTACAAGCCCTGATGTTGGAACCGATGCGATATAATCAAAATTATCTAAACCTATTTTCCCCGATATCAAGTTTTGAAGAGATTTTACCATCTTTCTAAATTGATGTGGAAAACTTGGTACTAGTCTTAGATCTATGTAATACGCACTTTCTTTTCCGCTGGAAAGCTTGAAATTTCCAAATTTGATTGCACCGCTTTCTTGCAAAAATATCGCAAATTCTTTGACAAAATCCACAGCAAAATTTACCGAACTAGATTTATTTTAACTGTCCCATCGGTATGGTATGCCTGAAATTTGGCTCAGTTATGGACCTACAGACGTAGTTCTTGATGTAAAGGCAGAG
>JANXYF010000113.1 GCA_025350175.1 Nitrosopumilales archaeon
CTAGAACGTTGAGACGAATTTTATGTGATTTCTTTGAAGATGTTTTAGAAGGAACGTTTGAAGACAGGGCTGCTCAACTTGTACAAAAAGCAAAGGCAGACCCAGAATGGATTACTAGTCTATTATTGACATTATCAAAAAAACTCAAGGAAAGAACTGACCTTCCAAAAACTGATGATGATTATCTTAGCCCTAATTCCTTTTCAAGATTCTTCAAACCTATGAGAAAATGACTTTGGACAATTTTTTTGACAACGGGGGATTCTGGATAATCTATGAAAATGGACCATACGAAGCAGGTAACAATGCCTCAGTAAATAAATGGAAGTCAGACTCACTAACACTTTACAAAACAGGATGGAAATATGACGTCTTGATAACATCAATAAATGGATATCCTGCCATGGCATTTGACCAAAATTACAGAGATGGTGGAGAGGGACCGAAAATACATGATCCTTCTCTTGTAGATTTTATTACAAAAGATGCAAGAATAACTCTTCAAGGATATCTTCCAAAAGAAGAATTAATCCCGATTGCTGAATCAATCAAATAGAATGAAAACTTTGTACTTTTCAATAACTGTCCTTTTTCTTTTGTTAGTAGTTCCACTTGTAATTCATAACGTTAATGCAACAACTCCTCAACTTACCTTTGGCTCACTTGGACCAGGCACTGGACTGCTAAACCTTCCAAGGGGAATAGCAGTTGATGATTCTGGAAATATTTACGTTGCAGACAACAGGAACCACCGAGTAGCGGAATTTGATTCTTCAGGAAAATTTGTCTTCGAGTTTGACAAAGGAGGCATTCCGGAAGGTATAGCAATTGACAAGTCTGGCAACATCAATGTAGTAGACAGGAACAATATGACAGTAGAGAGGTTCAATCCAAAGGGAACGTTACTGTCGTACTTTGGATCTCCAGGTTCTGCCCAAGGTCAGCTTGGCAATGCAGAACGTATAGCAATAGACAGTTCAGGCAACATATATGTTACAGATGTTAATGTCATACAAAAATTCAACTCAAACGGCAAATTCATCTCACAATTTTTTGCAAATGACACACAAAACTGTTGTATGAATGCAATGGGAATTGCAATAGATGACTCTGACAACATCTATGTTGCAGATATGTTTTACAATCGAATATTAAAATTCAACTCTACTGGTTCTATTATACTATCATTCAATTCTACTCTTTCAAAACAGCAAGCAATGTCACCACAGGATGTTGCAGTTGATAATTTTGACAACATCTACGTGGCAGATACAGGTAATGGCCGCATAGTAAAGTTCAACTCTGCAGGTTTTCCACTTTCATCGATTAACATTTCTGGTGTTCCAGTAGGAATAGCTATTGACAAGTCAGGTAAGATTTACGCAACAGACCTTGCCAATAACCGCATAGATGTTTTCTCCACATCACAATTTACAAACAACAGTATTACTGCCAAAAGTACTATGCCTGCACAGGGGGAGGTCCCGCTGAGTCAAAACTCGACAGCGCTAGCTGCTGCAATTAAACTTGCAACTAGTTCTCCACAATTTCAATCTCTAGTCAATGGATATAATTACACATTTAGCAGCAATTTTGAAGAATCAGGCCCACTTTCTACTGGTGGCATAGGGCTGACTGCACAAGGGTTTGCCTTTGAGCTGTATTCAGGCTCTGTAAAACCGGGTACAGCGGTAAAAGAAGTAGAGGTTTTGGAGGATTCTACACTTACCAAGATCCTAGGCGTCTATTCTCATCCAGCTGTATACCATGGACCTGCAATGCCTACAACAAACTCTACCATATCAAACGCAACAAACAACGCCATACTCTCACCTCTAAAACAATTCAAATCGGGAATTGCAACAAATAATATAACATGCACAAATGATCTTACACTAGTTATCAAGTCAGAAGATGGTTCTCCTGCATGTGTAAAACCAGATACTGCATCAAAACTTGTTGAACGAGGCTGGGCAAAAAAGAGTGTTTCAAACATCTCCACTAAACCATCAATTCAAAATCAAACTGGTAATGAATTGGAGTTGGATCTTTCAAACCAAACCTATCAGGCCGGATATCCAGTTGACGTCAATATTAGACATGTCAAAGAAAGTTCATTTTGTAAAATCCCGTCAATAATGGTAAGGAACATATCTGACCAATCACTAGTGTTCGGACCTACACCTCTGCGTAATTATACAGGTCACTGTATTGATCCCTGGCCCATTACATTTTATGCAGGCTTGGAGAAAAATGCGTTAATTACAAAATCCGCAAGATATTCAGTACTTGCTACACTTGATAACAAAACATATCAAAAAGA
>JANXYF010000130.1 GCA_025350175.1 Nitrosopumilales archaeon
TACAAAAAATCCTTTACCTGATTCCGTATTTCAAAGAGGAACTGTTTGGATTGTTGTAATTGATCAATTCTCTTCCATTCATTCTAGTTTTCAAATTGATGTTCCCAGAACTGGTTTGGGATTTACAGAGACAACAAAATCTGAACCAGAAATTATAACTCGTTATACTAAATCAGAGCCAGAAACTAGAACTTCAAAACCTGTAACAGAACACTATCAAGCTGAACGAGGGGCACGAGGTTCATCAGGACCTGTGGGTCCTCCGGGTCCGATGGGTCAACCAGGACCCGCGGGTCAATCTGGTGTACAAGGTCCTCCTGGACCCATGGGTGTACAAGGAGACAAGGGTTCTCCTGGTCCATCTGGCGATAAAGGGGATAAAGGCCCACCAGGCTCGCCTGGCGATAAAGGAGACAGGGGAGACAAGGGACCAATGGGAGACAAAGGAATCACTGGAGACAAAGGCCCATTTGGTTCACCTGGCCCACAAGGAGAAAAAGGTCCACATGGTTCACAAGGTGACAAGGGAGACAAGGGAGACAAGGGACCAATTGGAGAAAAAGGAATCACTGGTGATAAAGGCCCACAAGGTGACAAAGGCCCCCGAGGTGAAGAAGGAGAAAAAGGAGAAAAAGGTGACAAGGGAGACAAAGGTGACAAGGGCGATAAAGGATTAACAGGCGAACTTGGTCCTTTAGGTGAAAAGGGACCAACAGGTCCTCCCGGCCCATCAGGTGATAAAGGAATTATCGGACCTCCAGGTGAACAAGGTCCAAAAGGTCCACTTGGAATAATTGGAGACAAAGGTCTACCAGGTCCACAAGGTCCTCAAGGTGATAAAGGACTAACTGGTCCTCAGGGTCCTCCAGGTGAGAAAGGTCCGCAGGGTCCTCAGGGTCCTGCTGGAGAAAAGGGTCTTACTGGAATTCCAGGTCCGCAAGGAGATAAAGGTCCAAGAGGATTACCTGGTCCAAGTGGTGATCAAGGTCCACGTGGTACTCCTGGTCCTCAAGGTCCACCTGGCCCTCAAGGAATTCAAGGTCCTCAAGGTGAAAAGGGTACTACTGGTCCACAAGGTGTACCTGGTGATAAGGGTCCTCCGGGAATTCAAGGTATCCCAGGTCCTGTGGGTCCCTTAGGTCCACAAGGTCAGCCTGGAGATAAAGGTCCACAAGGTGTACAAGGCCCACAAGGTGATAAGGGACTAACTGGTGCTACAGGTCCACTAGGTGATAAAGGTCAGCAAGGCCCACAAGGACAACAAGGTACTCCTGGAGAACAGGGTCCAAGAGGTCCACCAGGTCCACCGGGTGATAAAGGTCCTACAGGATTTTCAGAACAAGAGCGCGCATTGATAACTCAATTGCTTGAGGTATTGTCATCTAAAAATATACTTACAACCGAACAGCAAATAAAACTGATGAGTTTCCTTTACTAGGAAATCAGATTTTTGTAATCTTGATATGCTAATGAATTAATTTTTTTATTTTCTAATCTTTGTTTGCGTTTACTTCAAATAACTCAAACTGGATCCTATTGACATGAGTACAAAAGATAAAATCGAATTCAAAATGCTAGATCATGAGCGAGTTGGTGATGAACATGTCACTTTCAAGCTTGAAGATGGTACAATTGTAAAGGTAAAAGTTGATCTTGATAGAGTTGGGATTGCAATAAACTACAAGAATCCTGATGGCACGCCACATTATGCTGTTAATGCATCGCTTAAGCTATCTTTGATTCCTAATGAAAGAAAATTTTTCGTAGAACCTGATGCAGTTAAAGGCAAATCACCCTCTCCCCCAGGTCAAATGTTTAGCTAAAATATACAAATTATCGCCTACTATGAAGCGATAATCTGTTTAAAATTTTTATCTTCGTCTTCTTGATGCTGCTCTTCTTACAGCTGATCGCATTGCGGCACGTCTTAGAAGAGCTCTTCCTACAACTCTTCTTACAACAGCTCGCTTGACAGTTCTTCTTGCGACTGCGCGTTTTACGACTCTTCGTTTAACGGCTCTTTTTACAGCAGCTCGTTTAACAACTCTTCTTACAGCTGATCGCTTTACAACTCTTCTTACAGCTGATCGCTTTACAGCTTTTCGTACAACGGCGCGTTTGACAGCTTTTCGTTTAGCAGCTCGTCTTACTAGTTTTGCCATTACAAATTAGTGAATTTACTTGTTTTTCTATGATGACACTTAAGAAAATTACACTAAATGATAAGTAATATGTGCACGATTTTTTTCACAAAATTAATTTTTTGATCATGATTTTGTAAAACGATTGTCAATTAATTACACTGAAGATAATTTGTTACACTTGACTTATTTTTTGCATGTAGGGATATAACATAAAAATAATTACATGTTTTATTTTTGCGCAATACATCTTATGTTGTATCTAATTCAATTGCTCTAACCCAAAAGTTTTGTCGCTAGAAAAAGTTTTTTCTATTTAGCTTTTACTATTGTAAGTACATCTTCATCTTGTAATATGTGATTGATACTAACTCGTTGACCGCCAAACTTTACACTCTTTCCCCATACTAGACCATATCTGAAATCTTTTTTGAGGTCACGATGAAGCTTGTTGCATATGTCTACAACTGTAGAATTTCTTCTTGCTATCAACGGTTCTTTGAAATCTGTCTCCCCACCTTTTGGTCTCATGTAAATTCTGATAAAGTCTAATTTTTCAAAAATGGCATCTTTTAATGCATTTACGTTAATATCAGAGTCTGCTGATATTGGTAAGAATTTTGATCTTGATTTTTCTTGTAATTCTATTACAAAACCTTGGTTTACAAGATCTATCTTGTTCATTATTGTAAGTGATTCAACGTAAAACTTGTTTCCTGAAATGAAATCAATGAGTTGTTCTGAATCCACATCTTCTCGAATTAGTACTCGACCATTATTCATACCATAAAGTCTAAGAATATCTTTCATCAAACTGATGGACATTTTGGTAAGGGGAACTTGCTGACTGACAGATATTCCACCATCGCCTGTTTTTTCTACTACTATATCAGGAGGTTTTTGATCAAGTCTAATTCCAATATTTCCAAGTTCTGTTCTTATGACATCTTCAAGATAAGGTTGGAATACATCAAGAATAATCAATACAAGATCTGCACTTTTTGCAACAGCTAAAACTCTTTTTCCAAGACCTTTTCCAGTTGATGCCCCTTTGATAATTCCCGGCAAGTCAAGTATTTGGATCTTGGCACCACGATGTTCCATCATTCCTGGAACTACAGTGGTTGTTGTAAATTGAAATGCGCCGACTGTAGATTTTGCACCAGTCATTCTGTTTAGTAAGGTTGATTTTCCAACACTTGGAAGACCGATGAGCACTACAGTTGCATCACCAGTTCTTTTAACATCAAAACCGACTGAACTTCCAGATGATCTAGATTTTACCTCTTCTTGTTCTCTTTTAAGCTTGGCAAGCTTTGCCTTGAGAAGACCAACATGATGTTCTGTTGCTTTATTGATCTGAGTCCTTGACATCTCATCTTTGATTGACTGGATTTTTTCTGGAATTCCCATCTGCAGATTAGATGGTATACTGCTGAATAAAATCTTAGCACTTTGTATTTACCGGCCGTGCCTGATTTTTTCTTGCAATTTTATATTTTAATGTATTGTAAAAACATGTTTCCAAAGAAAACCATGGCAAAAGCACTAGATACTCTTGCAACACTCATTACTATGAGAAATTTTTTAAAATTATATTTTTTCACTCCTGCAATTATTGTTACAACTTCTGTAAGTATGGGTACCCAATTTAGAGCAAAGATTATACTCCAGCCATATTTGTTGAGCCACTCGAAGCTTTTTTTGTGGTGGTCATCACTGTGGGTTTTTCGTAAAACCTTGTAAATTTTTCCGCCGTCATATCCTATGAAATATGTAACAATTCCTCCAATGACAGAGCCAATTGACATTACTGTGAATACTGCTATCTCGCTTTCCCCCTGTAAAAGTAATGCCGTGGATGTAACTACAATTGGAAATGGAACTATGGCTGCAAATACTGTATTAAGAAAAAGACCTAGTAATCCGTATTTTACAAAGAATGGATTTTCAAGTATGGGTCTTAGGAAATCAATCAGCACAAATTGGGTGGATCTCTTCCTTGTAATAGAGCTAACTGAATTTAAAATGTAATTATATCTGATCGGGTTATTTTCTGTTTTTGATCTTTGAATATAGTGTGATGTTTTCTTTCATGATGTATACAATCCTACTTGCAGGTATAACTTCGAAATTTTCTGACAGTCTTAGAAATTCTACAAGTGTTACCTTTTTTATCTCTCCAAGATCTAGATATCCAACTGTGTATAATTCTGGATTGTCATTATACACTGCCTTACTAAAAATTTCAGCAATCTTGCCTTTTCGCACCATGTGATTTTGATAATTCAAAACTATTTTAGTTAGCAGTTATTATGTCCACCATAATACGTGATTCTAGTGAAACCCAAAATCTTTGCTGTAGATATTGATGGAACTATAACTGATAACAAAGGTGGTAGGGTTGACCTTGATGCATTAGCAGCTCTTCGATACCTAGTAAAACTTGGACACAAGGTAATCTATGTGACTGGTCGTTCCTCAATTGAAGCATATGTTTTGTCTGTCTTTGGTGGTACTACGCGAATTGCAGTAGGTGAAAATGGTGGAATTATTACTTCTGGCCCAAATGAGCATAAACTAATAGGAAATAAAGACAAATGTATCAAAGCATTCGAATTTTTAAAAACAAAGATTCCAGAAGCAATAGAAAAACCAGTTTTTCCTCGTATTACTGAAGTTGTATTAGAAAGAAACTTTGATGTAAATTTGGGAAAGAAAATTTTTGCAGATAATAATTTTGATGTACAACTAACTGATAGCCAATATGCATATCACATCAACTCAAAAGGGGTAGATAAGGCAAATGGGTTTCTTGAGGTGATGAACATGTTTTCAGCAAAAAAAGAGGATGTAATTGCAATTGGAGATAGTGATACAGACGTTCCACTGTTCAAATTGGCGGGTATTAGTGTGGCTTTGGGAAATTCGCCCGAAAACGTAAAGTCGCAGGCTACCTTCTCTACACAAGGACAAGCAGGTGACGGCGTTATTGAGGCACTTGAAACAATTCAATTAAAGCTATTGGAGAAATGATGTCATGACACTGCGAATACTTTATGATGAAATAATCCAAGGAGTGAAGCAGACATGTGCTAGACTAGGTTATCCGGAAACCGAATTTGATGTATCTGAAGCATCAAGACCAGAGTTTGGTGATGTTAGCTGTAACATTGGATTTTTGCTCGCAAAGGCGCTTAAAAAAAGACCATTTGATATAGCACAAATACTTGCAGGGGAATACAAAAAGAATTCTACCAAATATGTATCAGAAGTTTCTGCACATAACTCGGGCTATCTTAATTTTGTTGCAAATTACTCTCTGCTAATTCCTGAGGTTGTCAAATCCTCACTTCATGCTGATTATGGTACAATAGATCTTGGCAAGAATTCCAAGATGGTAGTAGAACACACCAGTATAAATCCAAACAAGGCCCTTCACGTGGGGCATGTGAGAAATATTATAATTGGAGATACGATTGCAAGAATTCTTCACAAGACATCCTATGATGTTAGCGTTCTAAATTATGTGGATGATTCTGGACTACAGGTTGCAGATATTATTGTAGGTTTCAAGTATGGTGGATATTCTGACAAGACTCCAGAGGGGCAAAAGTTTGATCATTATTGCGGGGATATTGTTTATGTCAATATCACTGAAAGATATGAAACAGATAAACACCTTGTAGAGTTGAGGTCCGAAGTTCTCAAGGAACTTGAGGAAGGTACATCTGAGATTGCTAAATTTGGTGATGAAATAACAAGGCGTGTTCTTGAAGAGCAGCTTAAAACTTGCTGGCGTCTTGGTGTTACATATGACTGTCTCAACTTTGAATCTCAGATAGTTCGCTCCAATCTCTGGGCTGTTGCATTTGAAAAAATGAAATCAATGGGAATTACAACACTAGAAAATGAAGGTAAAAACGCAGGATGCTGGGTGATAAAAGCAGAATCTGAAGAAGATAAGGTACTTGTACGAAGTAATGGTACTGCCACATACGTTGCAAAAGATATCCCCTATGCTGCGTGGAAGCTTGGAATTTTAGAAGATCCATTTTACTACAAGCATTATACCGTACAAAAAACAGGGCGAGTGCTGTGGCAGACTGTTCTTGATGACAAGGAAACAAAATTAAATTTCCGAGGGGATAAAGTAATCACAGTTATAGATTCTAGACAATTACGATTACAGAAAATTATAACAAAAATAATGTCAGACTTTAAATCAAAACCCGACTCTTACGTACACTTGGGCTATGAATCCGTAACACTCAGTCCTGATACTGCAAAGACTTTGGACATTGATACTGGCGGCAAGTCTGTGCAAATGTCTGGAAGAAAAGGAATCTATGTTAGTGCAGATTATGTCTTGGATGTTTTAAGTTCAAGAACATTTGAAGAGACAAAGAAAAGAAATCCGGAATTGGACGAAATATCTCTAGTCGAGATATCAGAGCAAGTTGCAATTGGTGCTCTACGCTATACTATGATAAAGCAGGATCTTGACAAAATTATTACATTTGATCTGACTGAATCTCTAAGCCTGGAAGGGGATACTGGACCCTATATCCAGTATGCATATGCACGTGCAATGAGGATTGTGGAAAAAGCTGGAATGGATCCTAATTTTGAAGCAAATCTTAATGAAATGCAGACAGTCTATGAGAGAGAACTGGTAAAAATAATTGGCAAGTTTGATTTGCAAGTAGAAGATGCCGCAAAGAACCTATCTCCAAAAGTGATTGCCAAATATTGTTATCAACTTGCTGTCTCATTCAATACGTTCTATGAACATGTCAAGGTGCTTACGGCCGAATCTGAATCCTTGATTAACGCAAGACTTTGTTTGGTTTATTCGTTTAAAGAAACACTTGGTAAGGCATTGGATCTTCTTGGAATTGATGCTCCAAGTAGAATGTGAGATGAGATAATTGGTTTCACCCAAAGCAGCTATATCTGTAATTTTTGCAGCCATTGGTCTGATCTTTACAGTCTGGGGAATGTTTACAGTATCCCAGACTATGGTTTGGACAGGGGTAGGATTTTGGGTAGCGTCTGTCATATCTGGCAGGTTGCTCAAAAGAAAATCCAAAGATCATCAAGAACCTCAAAAATAACTTGGAATGATTAGAAAATTTCTAGAGTGAAGCTATTTATCCACATCAGATTAGCTAAAAATACTTAACCTAGATTCATTTTCGTTCCTGTTTTCTCTCCAAATCTAGATTGTCTCACTTATAGGCAGTCTTCAAATTAGAATGAATTCACAATACGTTAAAGTATTTTTAATTAATGACTCAACAATTCCACTAGGAGTCTGAAAAATATTATCTTAATGGTGAGGCAAATGTGGAGCGTGTGATTGGTAAATATCCTATTCTCAAAATCATATTCCAACTAAACTGGCAGATGTCTACATCACTTTTTTAAACCATAGTAGTACCGTACAATTAGAAAATGAAAATTCTGCACATTTTATTAATTGGAATTCTTGTTGCAGTTCTCATTACTGTAACACAAACTGCTTCTGCTCAAACAGCACGTGAAATATTGCAAGAAAGGGACAACATACCAGCGACCCAGATATCATACAATGGCGCAATATTGATCATAAATCAGACAACAAGTAAGCTGGAATACAAAATGGGTGAAAACATAACAATTCATCCAGAGATGATAAACATCGGAACTGCTCCTGTAACTATTGTCAATGGACAACCGCTTTTTGACATACAAGTAATGGATCAAAATGGTATCAAAGTTTTTGATTCTGGATACTCTGGTATGCTGATAGTAGGCTGGGGCTTTACATTAAATCCCGGTATAACAATGCAAGATAACAGAACTTGGGGATGGAACCCACAGGCAACCACTCCTGTAATAAAATTAGATACTCCTGGAAATTATACCGTACTTACCGAATCAAACATTTCTTTGTATAATACTGCAGAAGAATCCTCCCATGCTATTCCGGCCCATCCTACGAAATCTTTGTGGTCAAAACCTATCCAGATTACAGTGCTTCCAGAAAAAGTTCCAGAATTTCCTTTCACAATTCCTATTTTATTGATAGGTATAGTATCAACAATTACATTTTACAGGATGAAATATAGAAAATGAAAACTCTAGGTTAAATCTCTAATTTGAAAGTCTGCTTTTGTTATAAGCTGAAAATTCGTATTTAGACCCCTGCTTTGCAGTTGACTAAAAAACATTTGTTCGGAAATGCATGAGCAGATTCAATTTTCAAAGAAGCATGTTCTATTTGCTCATTTTTATCAAATATGTGATTCCTCCTGCTATTGATATTATAATTCCAAAATACAATAATGGCTCAACAATTGCAGGATCTGTTGTAAAATATGGTCCTCCAACTGGTGGACATAATGGATCGATGCAAAATGAAACTAGTAGTTGTGATGTATGTATTGGCATTATCAAAAGCACGGTTGTTGTCATAATACTACCAATAAAAAAAATCCACTGAGGAACAAACTGTCGTGAAATTGATATTCTATTTCTAATTGAGATGATGGAACCAGAAACTAGGCTTGATGTACCTAGATAATACAAAACCTGACCAATTCCCCGATATGGTGATTTTGCTAGGAAAGGAGGACTGGGACAAGTTATGCCGTGACAAAATTTTGATTCTGACATCTCTTTATGATACTGCACTATCTCTTCGCTTGTCATAGGTATTGTGATGGAATTGAGTTTCAGACCTGAAACAACAAGAATAATCCCGACAGAAAATAGCATGACAAGTACTATCTGATTTTTGCTCACAATCTAATTGTGTACAGTTTGAAAATAAGTGTGATGGAATAATACACTGGATAGTTAGAGGTTGAAATGCTTGACTAGAACAGTTGTAAAGAAACGGTTGGTTTTCTGACCTGAAAAAGTGGGTGTAAAGTTACGGTTGATTCAGATTTGCTTCTTTAAACCAATTACTAATGTAATTATCCCTGCTGTACTTATGACTAATCCTGTTACCAAATAACTATAATCAAAAGGTACAGGCAAATCACAATTAGATTCACATTTGAACCAATTCCAATATGATACTGAACCAGATATAAGCAGGACAATGCCTACTAACAAAATTATTGTTCCTATAACCGAAAATACTTTCAATTATCTTGTCTTCATCTTCGTTAGTTAAAAAACTTAGGAAAGTAGTTTCAACCGATAACTATCCCGTGTAAGAATTCTACACCAGTTTTTTAAACTATACTTGCCCAGTACTGATAGAAAATGAAAACTCTATACTTTTCAATAACTGTCCTTTTTCTTTTGTTAGTAGTTCCACTTGTAATTCATAACGTTAATGCAACAACTCCTCAACTTACCTTTGGCTCACTTGGACCAGGCACTGGACTGCTAAA
>JANXYF010000148.1 GCA_025350175.1 Nitrosopumilales archaeon
ATAGAAACAAAGACTCTGATACCTGCGTTGAGGGCAATATTGGCAAAGAAGCTAATAGAAGAGTACAAGATAGGAGAAGAAGAAGTTTCAAAATTATTAGGAGTTACCCAGGCAGCCATAAGTAATTACGTCAGAGGAACCAGAGGCGATCCAGTTCTGATTAACAAATTGTCATCAATAAAAGAAGTATCAGACATGATAAACGATATTTCTAGCAATCTTGCTTCAAAGATGGCATATACCCCAGCAAGTCTCTCAAAGTTCATAGGCCTTTGCAACTACATAAAATCAAGTCTGCTAATTTGTGACATTCATCACAAGCTTGAATCAAACATAGATGAGGCAGTTTGCAAAGAATGTGAAAGTATGCTTCTAAAGGGTCCCGGTACTTCGTTCTAGTTTGTTTTTGCTAGAGTAATTTTAATAATTGAAACCATTGAAGGTCCAGATTTTTCATGAGTATCTTCGCTGTCTACAATAATGTCAAGAATTTTGGAATTTCCCTTCATCATGTTTTCAGTTACAATATTTGCAACACCTACTGCGGTAGGTATTGACTCACCACTTGCTACAAGTGTAACTGTTTTGTATTTTACTAGATCATTCAAAAGATCAAGTGCACATGGAACAATGTCTTGGTGATGTATAGTAACTATCTTACTGTCAGAGTTTGAGAAATTTCCATTCAACTGTGCTTTATCTTCGCTTATCAACAAACCCTACCACCACCATTTACACATTCTATTAAAGTCTTATCGACCATTCATCCATTAATCGAAAAGATCGATTGGAATGTTTTGAAAGTCACCGTTTGGCAAAACTCTTCTTATTGTAATAGGAATAACACGTTTTTCAAGTTCAGCATAAGCAAGATCAAGTGATGTAGCAACATCTTTTGGTATCGGTATGAAAGGTGGTGCTCCCAGTGATAATTGTAATGCTCTTGCCCCAAGTATTCTGGCTTTTTCAAATCTTGTCAATGTTGGAGGACCTATCATTACCTTGCCTTTTCCAGTCATCTCATATTCTATTGCTTCATGAATTGGATCTACGTCTATAATTTCACGTGCGTCAATTATCTTTCTTAATCTCTCTTGTTCTGCAATTTCTTCTGCACTAAGCTCTTTCTTTCCTTTCTTTCCTGGTTTGACCTCTTCCTCTTCTTCTACTGGAACTTCAGTAGTTTCAACTACAACTGGTCCTATGATTGGTTCTTCTTCCTCAACTGGTTGAACCTCTTCAGTATCTACACTAACTTCCTCAGGTTCATCCGACATTGTGTTGTTGGATAAAGAAACGTTATATATTCATAATCCTTCTCGTCAAAAATGAGCGCAGGCTCTGTTTCCAAGCAAGAACTGGTCCTAACTCTAAAGGGTAAGACTAGTCTCAATTTAGAATTAAAGCGTCACCTAGCTCCAAAGACAGTCGGGACTATAATGAGATCAATTCCAATCGAGGGCAACGCCCACATGATCGGTACGAGCATAGCGTTTGTTGATACAACCATTAGAGCAGGAGGAGAAAAATTACGAACTCAATTCAAAAAAGGAGATGTCGGATTTTTGGCCTCTAATAGTTCGATTTGTTTTTTCATAGATGACATATCATCTACAAAATCTATGACATTAATTGGTAAAGTACCATCAAACATTGAATCTTTGAAAGATGTAAAACCCGGAGATATATTTACAATAACTCAGGCTGGAACGTAGATGTGGTGTCCGCTATAGCCACCTATTCTTTTCACTGACCCTTTTTTCAACTGATTTTGTAAAAATGCATTTGCTGCAGATATTTTGACATTAGCCTGTCTAGATAATTCTTGAACTGTGAATACCTTTGCACCTTTAATGAAATTCATGGCTTGGTTCTCATCTACTATAACAGAGATGTTTGTTCTTTGCTTCTGCTCTTTCTTATCTCCCTTCTTTTGACCGCCCTTCTTGTCAGCCTCTGCTGTCTGAGTTTTTTCTGCTTGTGCAGGAGATTGTTTCTTACCGCCACCCATACCCAATTCTTTTTCTCTCCTATTTATAAACGAACAAAATTTTAGGTGCGGGGTAATTCATAAGACCTAACTACAGATCTTCTTCATGTTTACTTTCGAGACCTGATTAACTCTTCATGGCTTCGAAAAAATCAGATTTGATTTTATCAATATCTGTGAGCCTGTCAGTTTCTAAGATTATTTCATCTAAAACCGCATTATAGTCATGTTTGTAAACTTCCTTCAATACCGTTTTCAAGTGTTCGGGATGATCTAAACAATCATCCATCCCACAGTCAAATTGGGCTTTAATCTTAGCCAATACCAGATTATAGTTAGTATTTCCTCTTCTCATCAAGACTATCTCAATACAAGTTATGAAAGCTATTTTATTTTCATCTTCAAGAGAAACCATCTGAAACCTTTTAGTATATTATCTTATAAGATTTCCCAGTATAAAATTCTAAATACTAGATCACGTAGCTTTTTGTCATGGGGTTAGATGTAATCGAAGAAAAAAACCTAAACGATGTGATAACTTATGCTCTTGATTATCCAACAATGGTATTATCAGAGGCAGGATCATGGCCCACAATAAACATGGAGGATTTTGCCGTTGGACTATACGTCGGATATGTTGGAGGAGTATTCTTTGACGGATTCCTTAGAAGAAATAAACGATTTTTGGACTCGGAAGAGCACACTGATTTTCATACAATAATTTCAAAGAGGACAACAGAAATTAAATTAAAAATTCAAGCACATTTACACAAGAAATAACTCAACCTTTTATCCTACATACCATAAACATCGTCAGATGAAATTCTCACTTGTTGCAGATACCCTAAGCTACATGGAGAGTACGACAAAGAGACTTGAACTGACACAGCATCTTGTAGATCTTTTTAAAATTACACCTCCAGACATTATACCAAAAGTTGTCTATCTCCTTCAAGGAAAACTCAGACCTGACCATGAGGGCGTAGAGATAGGCATTGCTGAAAAGATTGCAATAAAAGCATTATCAAAATCATCCGGAATATCAGTCAAAAAAATAGAGCAAGAGTACAAGGAGACTGGAGATTTTGGTCAGGTAGCGTCAAAGATATTAGAACAAAAAACGCAGACGACATTTCTAAACCAAGATATCACAGTTGAGAGAGTATACGATACACTATACAAAATTGCAGAACTCAAAGGTGCAAGGTCTCAAGACATGAAGATGAAATACATTTCCAGTCTACTAAATGATGCAACCCCCACAGAAGGAGGATTTATTGCAAAAATAATAACATCAAACCTTCGATTAGGAATTGCAGACTACACAATACTTGATGCCCTTTCTGTTGCATATACAGGCTCTAAAGAAAACAGACCTGTTTTAGAACATGCGTATAATGTATGCAGTGATTTAGGAAAAGTATCTCAAGCAGTTTCAAAAGATGGAATAAATTCTTTAAAAGATTTTCAGGTAAAAATTTTCAGTCCAATTAGACCAATGCTTGCAGAGAGAGTCAAAAGTCCACAAGAGGCCCAGGAAAAGATGGGTTTAGAATTTGCATCAGAGTACAAGCTAGACGGTGAAAGAGTTCAGGTTCATCGACAAGGGGAAAAAATTATCCTATATTCAAGAAGTCTAGAAAACATAACCAACTATTATCCAGACATTGTAGAAAACATTGGAAAATCTTTGAAATCAAATGAAGTCATACTGGAAGCAGAGATTGTTGCAATAAATGACGAGACTGGAGAATTTCTTCCGTTTCAAGAATTAATGCATCGAAGACGTAAATACAAGATTGCCAAAGCAGTTCAAGAATATCCCATAACGGTAAATTTCTTTGATGTATTGTTAGAAGATGGAAAAAGCTGTCTGGACATATCATACAAGGAAAGAAGAAAAACTCTTGAGAGAATCATAATTGAAGATCCTTTTGCCAAAGTCATGCCAATGACACTAGTCAAAACAGAGAATGAAGTAGAAGATAGTTTAGAGAATGCAATAAATGCCGGATGTGAGGGGCTTATGCTCAAGCAACTTGATTCACCATACCGTGCAGGAGCAAGAGCAAGTAACTGGCTAAAACTCAAGCGTGAATATAGAAATGAATTGGGAGATAGTTTGGACTTGGTTGTAGTAGGGGCATTTTATGGAAGAGGTAGAAGAACTGGGAGATATGGAGCATTATTACTATCAGCATATGACGATCAAATTGATGTATTTCCTAGCATTTGTAAAGTTGGTACCGGATTTACAGATGAGAGTTTGGATCAATTCTATCAAATTCTTGCAGATAAAATAACTGTGAAAAAAGACCCTAGAATTGAAAGTGGCCTTGAAGCAGATGTATGGTTTGAACCAGAAGTAGTAATAGAGATTGTTGCATCAGAGATAACGCTTAGTCCAATTCATAAAGTTGCTATGGATAAAATTAGAAAGGGTAGCGGATTGGCTCTTCGATTTCCAAAATTCACTGGAAAAATAAGATTTGAGAAAACATCTGAAAATGCTACTACTATAGATGAGATCTTAACTTTATACAATAGTCAAAAACGTGTTATCCAAGACGAAAGACAATCTTGAGAAAATAATTCAGAGTTACACGTGATTTACGCAAGGATTATTAGCCGCAGGCCTAGTTTAAAATCTCTAGATGTATAGCGGAGAACTTGAAGTTCAGGCAAAGAGAAAGGCCCTTGCCGTTTTACAAGACGAAATAAACAGAATTCTCAACGCTGTAAGAGATCTATCAATTCTGCCCGGTTTGATTATCAAGGCAGACAAAGCTGAAATAAAACAACTACTTGAGCGAATAAAGAATACCGAAGATGAAGTAGAAGCTCTTCGTAGAAAGATTACTAGAGAAATTTCAGATGTTGGAGGTCTCATGATGAACAGAGAGAATCTTTTGAACTCGGCATATACAATGGATGAAATCGCAGGATACATCACAGGCATTGCCTTTAAACTCTCAAATATCAAGGGAGCCACACTCAAAAAAGAAAAGCTTGACAAGGATCTTAAAGAACTAATAGAATTAGCTGTAGACCAGATTCATAAAATTAATGAAATAATCAGGGCTCTTGCAAGCAACAACAGCACTGTGGCAATTGATCTTGCCCACGAGGCACAGAAGATAGAGAGATTGGTAGATGACAAGTACAGAGCATTAAGCATCAGAGTACTTGATGAAACTGCCACAACAAAAGAGCTATTGCTTCTAAAGGATGTAGTAGAAGGAATTGAAGAAATGTCAGATAAGGTCCTTCAAGTATCAGATTCATTCATTTTGCTGGCTCTTAGCCTATAAAATTTTAAAATACTCTTCTTCCTTTTTTTGCCAATTAATTGTAAACACTAAAATCGATTATCTTTTTTATTAAAAACGATTTGAAAGGAGACCTAATAGAAAACAGGATAATAGTTTGGAATATTGAAGATTCTCGTGCCCTCTTTGTTGCAGGGTATTACGGAAAACCAATCGGTATGACAAAACCAAAACCTGAGGAGATAAACGTGCCTTTGATTTTAGATCTCATAGAAGGACTCTATTTACAAGAAAAATCAAAACTCAAAGTATTTCATACCAAAAAACTTGTTACACAAAAAGAGCTTCTGGAGATATGTAGAAGAGAATATCATAATTTTGATAAAAAATACACGGTGTACAAAGATTTCAGAGACAAAGGATACATTGTAAATCCTGGAATCAAGTTTGGTTGCGATTTTGCAGTATATCAAAAAGGACCGGGAATTGACCATGCACCATATCTTCTCCAAGTGTACAATTCCACAGATACTATATCTGCCACAAGTGTTGTACTAGCCGGAAGATTAGCAACAACAGTAAGAAAACAATTCATCCTGGCAATTCCAAAAGGAGATAAAGTTGATTGCTTAGCTTTGGACTGGTGGAGAGCCTAATTCTCTTTTAATGTTAGAAGCAATACGGTCATACACTGCAAACAATTCTTTTGTCATTACAAAATTATAGCTATCTTTCCACTTGCCATAAATTCTGATATCGCCTTTAGTTGGCTCCACAGTGATATGTGCATCTTCGTATGACAATCTTGTCATCATGTTCTTAAGTTCAGCATCAGAATTCAAAACATCTGCCAGAGTACCGCCAATCCACTTAACCCCAGTTACTCTCTTTGAAGCAAAATATCCTTTAGTTTCAAGTTTTGGTCTTGCAAGAAAATCTTCCTCAGATATATCATGCTGATGAGTTTTTACAATAAAGTGTGCTTGAAATCTGTCTTGAGCGCCCCACGGTACTGGATTAAGTTCTTGTGTCATTTTCAACCCCTTTGAATTATTTGCACTTCGTCAATATTGGAACCCTTGAGTGTGATAACTCCATGATTTGTTACCATGGCGGGAGAGTTTGCAAAATATTTTGAATAATAATTTTCTTTTTCTGCTTCATCTGTATCAAGAGGTTTTGCCTCGGCGTCAATACCAATTTTTTTAAGGGATAAGCAGTATTCTTCATTTTTATTCGTAGGGTGAGACATATCGGATTCAGAATCGTGCATGTGAGAAATTTGGCCAGCCCACAAATAAATATGTCTGTACAAACCAAAAGATCCCAAGTATGGGTTTCACACCCGACTTACCTACAACGTCTAAATAGTACAAAAATATTCAAGATCACATCAAATGCTAAAATTCCAAAATAAAATTGTGGTCATAACTGGAAGTGGAACTGGAATCGGAAAGGCAATAGCTATGAAATTTGCAGAAAATGGCGCAAATATAGTAATTTTAGGAAGAAGAAGAGAGCCATTGGAAGAAGCTGCTAAAGAGATAGAACAAGTAATTTCAAAAGTAAATAGCGGTTCATTTGTAAAAATTTTTTCAGGTGTCGATGTAAGCGATGAAGAAGGAGTTTCAAAGATGTTTGATGATCTCAAAAAGTCACATGGTGGAGTAGATATAGTAGTAAACAACGCAGGAGTTTCAGGTCCAGTAACCTGTTTTGCCAATTCTCCAATTTCTGAATTTAAGAGTACAGTTGGCATACATCTGACTGGAACATTTTGGACATCTTCACAGGCAATAAAAACAATGAAGCCTGGCTCAAAAATAGTAACAATATCTACATTCTTTACTGAAGAGCGACCATATGAACAACGTCCATACAGATTCCGAAGCCCATACACTGCAGCTCAAGGAGCAAAGAATAGACTCGCAGAAGCAATGTCTTGGGAGTTGACTGAGAAAGGAATCATATCAATTGCTACAAATCCAGGACCAGTGCACTCGGACAGAATTTACAAAACAGTATATCCAAAAGCCGCTGCAGAATTTATGAGAGTAAGCGGTTTTGAAAATATAACACCAGAAGAAGTGGAAATGGTAAATGTGGACATACTCCCATTACTTGGTGAAGATGAAAAAATAGTAAAAGAAGGAATTGGTAAAGCTGCGGCAAAGCTTGCAAAATTAAAGTCAATCAGTTCAGAATCAGATATACAAAATTTAGCAAAAACAATTACTGCATTATTGACCAAAATCCAACAGATTGCAGAAAAGATTCAAAACAATACTAGTAAAATGATTGCAGATGAGCAGTTCCTAACACAACCACAAGTTGCAGAAACTGTTTTGATGTTAAGTGATGACAGCATTGGGCAGATCCTAAATGGCAAAGTCATACCTGGAGACCGTGTATTTTATCCAGTCAAGCCACACATTGCATGTTCTATTCCAGAGACTCAGCTAAACTTTAATGCCAAAGTTGTATTATTTGCAGTAGATGCTACGGATGAATCAGATGTAGCAAGAGCTGAATTTCTAGCACAAAAAGTTGAAAGTAATGGAGGAAAGACAGTCATTCTAATCTCAAAAACAAGTCCCAAGATTGCTGAAGAGAAATTATCAAAATTTCATTCTCATGTAATGGATTTATCAAATCAAGAGAGTGTAAAGAGAATGTTAAACACTGCAACTCAAAAAATAGGACCAATTAGTACTGTGGTATACATAACTGGAAAGGTCCCCCAAGTTGGCAAGTTTGTAGATTTATCAAGAAAAGACTGGGATGGCCTTGTTGACAAGTTCATAAACACACCAGCCATCTTTTTGCAAGAATCTCTCAACACATTTGTTCCAGGAGGGGCAAAGAACCCACCACTTTTCAAAAACAAGGAAGGAACCATGATAGTAATAGGACCAGATATGCCAACAGGAGGTAAAGTTACCGGGGCAGACAGAGCTAGAGTTGAAGTATTCAGAGGTGCCCTCAGACCATTTACCACAACAGTAAACCAAGAACTAAGTGATGTTCTGAAATCAAAACTTAGAATTTACTTGGTGCTACCTGGAAGCGTAGATGGTACAGAACCAAGCAATGAAAACATAATCAAGGCGGTAAATTATCTCACTTCTGGAAGATCAACTAGTAATGTCGAGGTAATTTACTATCCAGATGAAACAAGAACCTGATGAAAAAATTTACCCAGTTAAACGTCGGTGACGAATTTTATTCAGAATGCAAAATATCTTCCTCAGAGCTTGACAATTATCTTTCATTTTCAGGAATTAAAAATATCATTTATGAGAATAAAGAATTTTCAAATAATGAGAAAAGAATGGTTTCTGGAAGAGCCATTTTATCAAAGATGGAAGGAGAGTTTACAAAATTAGAAGAAATGTATGGCAATCTGTTGATTTTTTATGGAATAGATGGAGATCCGAGTTGGAATAATAGACAAACTAGATTTCTAAAACCTCTTTTCACAGATGAAAAGTTAAAGATTAAATTTAAAATTTTAGAAAAGAAAGAACTCAACGAAGAATTTGGGCTAATAGTAATAGATTTCGAAGGAGTCAATGAAGAAGGAAAGACAGTTGTAATTTCAAAGAAGAATCTTTATCAGATTAAGAAGGACGCCCCAGTGCGTCAATAATTAGTTTAACAGCTGTGGCCCCAATTACAATAGTTACAAACATTCTAAGTTTTGTCTCATCAATACGTGTAGACAGTTTACTTCCAACTATACCACCTATGAAAGATCCAATAGAAAGCATTCCTGCCTCATAGTAATTAGGATGCCCCAATATGGAGTGCATTATCATGCCAGAGGCAGATGCAAACATCAAGATGAATTGAGAAGTAGGAGCAGCCAGTTTCATTGACAGTCCTATTGCAATTACCATCAAGGGAACAAAAACCACACCGCCACCAATTCCAAATAAACTCGAGATTACACCTGCAGAGAAACTTGCACCTACTGCAAGAAGCATGATTTGTTTCGATAAATGATGTTCTCTTGATTCCATTTTTCTTCGCAAGTAAATGTAAACACATGATGCCACAAGTACAAGTCCAAATAACAACTTGAATAGAGGTGGTGAAACTTCATCAGAAACATACGCACCTAGAATGGTTCCAGGTATTGAGATAAGTGCAAGCTTGATGCCAAGTGAGTATACTATTCTTTTTTGTCTAGCATAAGATGCAGTAGACGCTACAGAATTACTAAAAGCCGCAAAGAGGCTATCACTTGCTGCAAGAGTTGGAGAGAATCCAAAAAATGTTAACACTGGAACTACAATGAATCCTCCCCCAAGTCCTATCATGGAACCTATTATACCAGCTACAAAACCAAGTGGCAAGAGCCACAAATATTCAAACAATGATAACACCAAAAGATATTTTCTACAGATTAAGGAGTCACGTCAACCTTCGTAAACCAAGATATGGAGTTAATTACTTGGATACAAGAAGTTTCCAAAGATAACCGCTTTCGTTTGTAGTAAGTTCAATCTTGAAATGCTTGTTTCCCAATGGAAGTACATGAGTACTAGTAGTCGGGTCTTTAGTAGTCAGATGAGTATCACGTAATTTGTCCACCAATGCAGACAAAGTGAGATACCCATCAGGAACTTCCTTGTCCCAACACTGGCATATAGTACTATTTACAACAACTCCAAAAACAGTCTTTACGTCACCATAGTTGGTCAACATTGGATTTGATTGCATTGCCACCACTACAATCCCTGGTAAATCAGTGGAGCCTAACATGCTAATATCTCCTAGAAATCCCTGATTATCTTTAAGTTCGGTTGAAGTACAATATGTTACAAGAGCCTGTTTTTTTGGATCAGTGAGAAAATTACAATATTGACGAACATCAGATTGAGTACTTAGTTGAATTGGTTTTGTCATGTTGATATGATATGTTGCCAAGGCAGATCTGATATCAGAGTTTTCCTCATCATAAGAAAAATCAAGAAATGCAACTTGATCAGATTGTTGATTATTTTGATCTACTGCCGGAATAATGTTGAACTGGGTGATTGCAATAATAACTGCAGCTATGGCAGCGCCGATTATTCCCAAATAAACATATTTTTTTGACTTCACACAATAATTCCCCTATAATGCTTTAATAAAGTAATCTTAGAATTCGTCAATCTTAATTAATACCAAAATGTGT
>JANXYF010000157.1 GCA_025350175.1 Nitrosopumilales archaeon
GATAGAAAAATCAAGTCCATTGCAAAATCACTTTCAGGTTTTATTGAAATTGAAAAAATAATCAGACTTGCCAAAAGTGTACCTGATCTACCCAAAATCCCTAATACAAAAGACAGGAAGACACAAACCAGGATAGCAGTAGCCATGGACGAGTCATTTAATTTCTATTATCAGGATAACTTGGACTCGTTAAGGAGGCTTGGCGCAGAAATTGTATTCTTTAGTCCAGTTTCAGATAAAAAAATACCGCCATGTGATGGAATCTACATCGGGGGTGGATTTCCAGAAGTTAAGGGAAGTCTGCTCCAAAGAAACAATATCATGAAAAAACTGGTAAAAAAATATGCTCAAGATGGCTTGCCAATTTACGCAGAGTGTGGAGGGCTGATGTATCTAACCAAATCAATAAGTTACAAGTCTGGAAAATTCAAGATGGTCGGTCTTTTTGATGCTGTCACTGTAATGGAAAAGAGACTGAAACTAAATTATACTCGTGCCAAGATTGGACCAAGTTCCCCATTTTCCTTGAAATCAAAAACTATCCGGGGCCATGAATTTCATTATTCTGAACTGGATTTGTTGTCAAAAGATTCAAAATTTGCATATGACCTATCCATTGGAATTGGCATCAAAGACAAAAAAGATGGCCTTACAGTATACAATACACTTGCATCATACATGCATGTACACTTTGATGGTTCTCCAATTGCTGTCAATTTTGTAAAGTCATGCATATCTTATTCAAGAAAGTAATCTAAGATTTTGTTCTTGCTGCAAGAATTTTATAAAGTGCATTGACAATTGCAGAAGCGCATGGACTGCCTCCCTTTCTTCCAATATTTGTAATGTATGGCACATTTGTGGTGCGAAGCTCATCCTTTGACTCTACTGCACAGACAAATCCTACTGGAATTCCGACGACAAGTGCAGGAGACGTTATGCCATTTTTTATCATCTGTATTACCTCAATAAGTGCAGTAGGTGCATTGCCTATGACTACGATCCCATGGTCCATCTGCTTGGCTGCCAGTCTCATTGAAGTCTGGGCACGTGTCTTGTTGAGTTTTTTTGCTTCCTCTACCACCTGAGGATCTGATATACTGCAAATTACTTGATTTCCAAATTTTTTCATATTGTCCTTATTGAAACCGCCTATCACACCATTTACATCAACTATGATGTTACATCCTTTTTGTAATGCTTCTATAGCGCTCTGTATGGCATCCTTATGAAACACTACTTTATTCTCTCTTGCAAAATCAAAATCTGCAGTGGAATGGATTATTCTTTTTACTATTGTCCACTCATCAGGTGAATATGGGTGAGAACCTATTTCACTATCTATTATTTCCATGCTCTTGTCTTCTATTGACTGGCCCTTTTGGGTAATCACATCTCTACCTCTTGGGCTCTTTCAATAATCAGGTCGATCATCTTCTGATCCGTTCCTATATGCTGTGTGATCAAAACTTTTTTCAATTTGTGATTATCTAATGCTGGCCTGAGATCAGCATTGATATCTGTTTTAACATGTGCTCCCTCATGTAAAAAATAAAAGACAACCACAAGAACTTCGGGATCTCTTTTCTTGCAGGCCTCTATTCCTTGTTCTATATTTGGCTCTTCAATCTCAAGGAAACAGTAATCTACATTTCTATATGTGTGGACAAGTTCATCTACTACATATTTTATTGACATTTTTGCATTAGGATCTTTACTTCCATGTCCGATTACCAAGACATCTATCTTGTCATTTGCTAGTAAAACTCCGCCTTTGTCCAGTGCTGATTTAATCCTGTTTTCAACTAGTTTCACAAGTGTCATATGCATAGACATGGGTTTTGTGACAAGAAGCTTAACATTTGTTGTTGCTTGATATTTCATGACTTCTGTAACAGCTGCCTTTACTTTTTTTCCTGGATACAAAAAGTAGGGCACTATAGTAAGAGCATCAATATCGCTTTTTAGACACTTTTTAATTCCGTCTTCTATGTATGGTGGTGTTACTTCTAGAAAACAATACTCGGCAAAAGTATAACCTCCTTTCTTCTTTATTTCATTGCAAATAGTCTCAAGCTCCTCACCAGCCTCCCTTTCCTTACTTCCTCTATCTATTAACAGCAGACCGCGTTTCAATTTGATCTCCTCGCTATTGCAATTGTAAGGTTTGGAGGAAATTTATGTTTCTGGACAATCAACTCTCCTCCAGAGGCCTTGATTGCAGCAGCTTCTGATACACTCGGTGTACCCTCAAACGTCTGTACAACATCTGATGGATTTGGTATGCTTATAGCAGAAAGCTCTGTCTTGTCAAAATATTCTAATGGCACCTTCATCTCACATGATAACTCTTGTAATCCTTTTACGTCATCCTCTTTTTTAATTGATGCAAATTTTGCAACTGATTTTGGACTTATCTTGAATTTGGACAAGCAAAAATTCATTCCTTCTCTAATAGTATCTTTTGTAGTATCCCAGTGTAGTCCCACTCCTACAACCAGAGTCTTTGGTCTGTAAATGACAACACGATCTTGGATCTCCTTGTTTTCTATTATTTTATCAGAAATTATAAGAAATCCCTTACAGTCAGATGTTGTCATTTCATCAAATGATTTGTAAATATGGACATTTTTTTGAAGCTCTTTTTTTGGTAACCACCAATCTTTTTCACCTGC
This sequence comes from Nitrosopumilales archaeon, assembly GCA_025350175.1. Taxonomy (GTDB): domain Archaea; phylum Thermoproteota; class Nitrososphaeria; order Nitrososphaerales; family Nitrosopumilaceae; genus Nitrosotalea. Next base: position 2,676 of record JANXYF010000157.1, read on the forward strand.
ATCTTGAAAGACACCAATTTTTTCTTCATTTACCATAAATGCACTAATCTTTGTTACACTAGAGGTTTCGTCAACGCTCCAACCAAATTCCTTTCCAAGCAGATCTACTGCAATTGTCTTGTTTACATCTGCTGCTGTAGTAATAACTGGAGTAGCACCAAGTGTAGTAGCTATTTTTTCTGCAAGCTCGTTTGCTCCTCCAAGATGACCTGAGAGTGTACTTATGACAAATTTTG
>JANXYF010000161.1 GCA_025350175.1 Nitrosopumilales archaeon
ATGCAATTGTACACAAATCTCATGTACCAGTTCTTGTTGTAAAGTAACTGCTAATGATTTCTATAATTGGTGCAGGTCGTGTAGGATCTGCAATCGCATTTTTAGTTGGACAATCTGGACTAGATGACTTGGTAATTGTAAATAGATCAAAGAACAAGGCTCTTGGTGAGGCCTTGGATGTTAACAACACGCTACCTGAAAAATCTCTCATCTCTGTTATGGGAACTGATGATTTCTCCAAGATAAAAAATTCCGATGTAGTAATAATTACAGTAAGCGGTGGAGTTATCAAAGAAGATAGGGCTGAACTTTTACCATTTAATGTTCCAATTGTATCCGAAATATGTAAAAATCTTGCAAAGTACGCAGATGAGGCAAAGGTGATAGTTGTAACTAATCCTATAGATGTACTTGCATACCAAATACTAGAACAAACTAAATTTCCAAGAGAGCGAGTTATTGGGATGGGTTCTAGCTTGGATTCAAGTAGATTTCACTATCTTCTCGCAAAAGAATTGGGTGTAAAACAAGGGCAGATAGATGGATTAGTTATTGGTGAACACGGCTCTACGATGGTTCCACTTTTCTCAAACGCAAAATCTCAAGGTCAGAAAATAAATATTTCAGAGAAAAAAACTGATGAGATTACATCTGAATTAAAAAATTACTGGAAATATCTTGTTGCGTACAAAGAGGCATCAGTATTTGGGGCTGCAAAAAATACGTTTGATATTGCAAAATCAATCGTCGAAGGAAAAGATCTTCTTGCATCTGCTTCGGTGTATTTAGATGGGGAGTACGGGTTTAGTGGATTTTCCATGGGTGTTCCAGTTGTTTTTAGCAAAAATGGAGTAAAAGAAATATTACAATTACCTCTTGATGACAAAGAAACCAAACTCTTGAAGATATCTGCCAAAAAAATCTCTGATGATATTAACACGTTGTCCACATATTATCAAATTTGATACCCATTAACTATCTCCTGTATATCACAAATGAAATTTTGGAATTACCTTAAGTATGATGATTTTAGATATTATTTGTTGGCAGAATCTGTAATTAAAAAAATACTTGTACCAATAGATGGCTCAAAATATTCAAGAAAAGCACTTGCACATGCAATAGAAATTGCCAAGAAATTCAAATCCAAATTATACTTGGTCACTGCTGTGGATACAAGTGATTTTCCTCCTGGAATGTTGCTTGCATTATTAAAAAAAGATACACGATTGGAAAAATCAATAGGTGAGTTTGTTGTGGCTGCAAAATCTATTGCAAGAAAAGAACTACTTGCAGATGTGGCCATATGCAAATCAAAAGGCGCATTGAATGCATATTATGACGTGGTGGCGGGAAACCCAGTTGAATCAATCTTAAAATTTGAACGTGGTGTGCATCCAGATCTTATTGTAATAGGCAGTAAAGGATTGCACGGTGTAGGTCAGGTAAAGGCACTTGGGAGTGTAAGCAGAAAAATATCTGAGCTTGCAAAATGCCCTGTCATGATTATACACTAATATCTTGATTAATTGACTTTTTAGATTTTAAAAGACGGTCTTACTCTGGCATAGAAAATTACTATTGCTAGTGTAGATATTGCAAATATTGATACTGATACTGATAATGATCCAAACTCTGGGACTGCCTGAGTTGCATTAGTTTGATTTCCGGCACCAGATACAGGTTGTGTGCTGGATGTAAACTCAAATGTTGTCTTGGAAGTTTTGTCTGCCCCACCATATGTCACATCAATTTCATAAGTTCCCATAGTTTTCCAGAGATCTCCGCCTGCAACTGCTTGGGTTGAATAGGTGTTATCTGGATTGGGGTTTGTTTGAGCGATATATACAATGTGCTGGGAACTGTCCTTGATGATAATCGATATTGGTATGCTAAGTTGGTCAGTTACAGTTCCGGATATCATAATTGTACTGCCGTCTGAATATGCTGGCTTGTCAGTAGTTACTGTAATAGGAGTCTGTGCAGCTGCTGTAAGAAATGAAACTGTAAAGAGTGTGATTGCTACAAGGTATATCTTTGAGGTTATTGCCAACAAACTAACCTTAATAATTTGATATTTAAGACTTGATGCTTTGTTTATCGTCTGAATACATTGTAGTGCAGTGCATTCCTGATCATTATAAGCAAAAATGAATGATTATACCTCATGCAAGTATTACTACAAGGAAAATTAGTTCAAGAGCCATCAACAAAGGATGCGTATCTTGAAATCTTGGCAGACAAGTACTCGCGATGTATTTTGGAAGCCACGATGGAATTGCCAAAATCCGCAATCGATCTAAGCAACGA
>JANXYF010000178.1 GCA_025350175.1 Nitrosopumilales archaeon
TCCCTTTTATTTTTCTAGAGCATTTTTTAGATAAATGATTTTAAAATAAAAAAGAAAAGAGTTTTGGAGTTATTAATTGCAGGTAATTTTTCCAGTTGCGTCAATACCTGTCATGTGTTCATTTGCAGGGCACTGTTGGGAAATTGGAATCGCTGCTTCAGCTCCCTTTGCTCTTGCAACCTCATTGTTAAGGGCAGTTGAAAGTTTACCAAGTACTCCCTAAATGGATTCTTTTCGTCTTTATCGGCAAATGCAACAGCTCATGAGGTTACTGTACCTGCAAGAAATGCAATTGCTATAATGTCTAAAAGTTTTGTATTTGTCATTAAAATTTTCATATTCATTAACTTATTTGAAGATGATCTACTGTTTCTATTTAGAAACTGTTCAATGAATCTTGTGACCAGTCAGGCGGTTGTGAGCCTTTGCCTGCTTACTATCTACCAAGACTGTCTCGCACTCTTTGCATATAATCTCACCAGAAGGAAAATATTTTGGATTTCCAAGTTCAAAAGGAAAGTACTCGTACGCAGTATCCTTTTCTGACAAGAGATGGGTTCTCAAGTTTTGTAGAATCTCCGAAAATTTCTCCCAGCGTTTTGCATTTACCATGTCGCTATTTTTTGGTATGATTATTTTACCTTCAAATATATCAAAACTAGAGATGTTCTTTTCAATCCAGTACGGAGTTGTATAATATATGATATCATCAAGCCCCGGATTTGAGTTAGAACAGCCAACAATAAACACCTGGCATGATGGTTTTTCTATAGTTCCTGTCGGAAAGATATTTTCTATTCCAGATAACATCTCGTACTCCCAGTATGGAAGCCAGAAAGTTTTGTTTTCATCAAATCTTTTTAGAACATAAATATAGATACCATGTTTTCCACACCCGCCGCCGCGCTCTTTCTCTGATGGTTTTGCAATACCGTGCAGCCTCTGGGTATTGTCAATTGTAGAAAGAAGTTCCTTGTAATATGAGACAACATCAATCTCTTTTCTCAAGGATGTATTTTACAGCACCATGACTGATAAAGTTCAAGACAAGTCTTATCTTAAAACACTAGTACAAAAGATGAGATTTGTTTATTAGTTTGAAATCAAAAACAAGCACAATGAACAATTCCAAAATGTTCCTAGTTACAATTTTATCAATTACAACTGTTCTTCTTACAACTTCAGCATTTACACCTCTAGCTAGTGCACAATATGACAATCAAGGTCAAGGACCACCAGGACAAGGTTCAGGTGATCAATCTCAATATCAAAGTCAGGGACCACAAGGACAATACCAGAGTCAAGGACAACAAGGTCAAGGCGGACAAGGATACCAAGGATATCAGAGTCAAGGAGGTCAGGGATTCCACGGTATGCGTACTGCAGTAAATGGAACTTATACAAATTCAAACTATGGAGTACAAATTACACTTCCAGACGGATGGAGCGGTTTTGAGATGAAACAACCATCAGGTAATGCTAGAGTTATGATTGCACCAGGAGGAATGCAGACAACTCAAGGCACACCACGTCCACCAGTTACAATTGGAATATCTATTATGCCAGCTAGTTCAACATCACCTAATCAATTCATGTCAAGAAATATGCAAGGAGTAACATGTACCAATTCTACAACAACAAATACTGTCAACAGTTTGAATTTTAATGTAGAAACACGAGACTGTACTGGAACTGATCAGAACGGAAATGCAATTGAGATGAAATCAAAGACAGAAACAGCTCAGGCAAACTCTGCAAATATAGTACTAAGTTTTAGAGCAAATCCTGCCTCAGGATATGACTCTCAAGTTGTAAATTTTGATAACATGGTAAGCACTCTACAGCTTTCAACTCCTACAACTACAAATTCAATTCCAACACCGGTCAATCCAACCGATCCAACTAATCCAGCACCAATTCCAACACCACCTGGAGAACCTGCACATATTCCAAACTGGGTCAAGGGAATATTTGGAATGTATGCACAAGGACAATTATCTGACAATGATTTGGTCCAAGCATTACAGTTCCTGATAAAGCAAGGAATAATCCGGGTCCAGTAATACAATCAATTCATATCACAAAATTTCAAGATGATTAAATATAACTAACCCGATATAAGATTCTTGAATAAATATCTCTTAATCCCAATTTTTGTAGCCGTTGCAATCTCTGCATTTGTCCTTGGCACAACTTTTGGCACATCTAATACTCCAAGTATACAAAATACTATACAATGGCCAAACATTCATCAAAATGTCCAAACGGACTTTAACCCACAGATAAAATCGCCAAATATACAAAATGATTCGTTTATCCACCCATTTGCCATAGTTATTGGAGATTGTTATATTGGAAAGATGGTATTAATGTCTCCAACGGCTGTTTGTAGGGGAGATGAAGGTACTCCTATTCACATCTCGGATTATTCCAATATTCAAGATGGTGTGATCTTGCATGCACTAGAAACTACATTGGATGGAAAAAATATTGACGGAAGAAGGTTCTCTGAAAATGGAGATAGATTATTAGCAAATGATTCTAGATTTGATTCAGGATTTGCAATATTTGTAGGAAGTAAAGTAAGTCTTGCACATGATTCCATGGTTCATGGACCTGCATGGATTGGAAATAATACTTTTGTTGGAATGAAGAGTCTAATCTTTAATGCCAAAGTTGGAAGCAATGTTGCAATTGGAGTTTACAGTCTTGTAACAAATGGTGTAGTGATACCAGACAACAAATTTGTTCCTCCGGGAAGTCAAGTTCTTACACAAGCTCAGGCCGATGCATTACCTTCTCGCATAGGAAGTGGAGCATATGAGAATATCAACAATGGTGTCTTGCATGTAAACAAGGATCTTGCAGATGCCTATAACCAAAACGACTTGGGCAAGATAAAATATTACAGAGAAGCATTGATGGAAGAAGAAGGTCTTGTTACAACACAGCCTTTGCCCTAAATCTTATCCAAAGGTTTGAGTAAATTTTGTT
>JANXYF010000208.1 GCA_025350175.1 Nitrosopumilales archaeon
CTTACTTTCATAGTTTCAGAACCGGTTATCTTGCCTGTTACAGCGTAGACAGTACCATCTTGATTACTATCTATTATTCTTCCAAACAAATTCAGATGAATTGTATTTCCATTTTGATCCTGTGCATCTCCTTGAATGACAAAGTATTTTCCATCTCGTAAGATTGAGGTCTGCCAAGTTCCTGTATTGAGATAATGTGCATCTGCTATTGTAACAAGACCGTTATCAAGGGTAGATTGCATAGTACTTCCAGTCTTAGTTCCCATTGTAAGCTGTAAAGCAATGCTAGAATCAAAGATAGTCTGGTTTCCTGAAAGATACCCCGAGGCTTGAACTATGTACTTGTTATTAGTGGAAAAATCAGAATATGCTTGAGGTAAACATAGTATAGTAAAAAGTCCTGTAATTGCCATTAGAAACAGGAATACGTACTTCATTAGACTAGCTAATTCCATATTGCATATTTAATTACTGGGTATAATTTATCACACAATTAGGCAATTCCCGGTTGATTGTTTTTACAAGCTAGGTTTTAGATGACTTACACTTGATCCAAATTGTTGAATCATAGCATATTCAATGAATCCTCCTGCAAGTAAGAGAGCTAAAACAATTCCTATTTCTATACCAGTCTGACGAAGCTCATTTTTCAGAGGCTTTCTTCGGATTATGGTATTTATCAACAAAAAGCTTCTCGACATTCCAATTGAATATGCAACAAGTTCCATTACTCCAAAGGGAGACAAGTAAAGTAGTGCCAATGGAGGAATTTTTGCAAGTGCTGGTGTTGTTGTTACTAGTGCTCCAAAGGCAACCCCTGTGGACCAAGCTGCAAATGCACCCCAAGCTAGGCCAAAACCTGGAATAAACATTGGTAATGCAACAGATGTGTTATGCTCAAAAATTCCTATAGCATCAATTCCTTGAACTACTTTTTGAAATTCTTTAAGAAATGATTGTGATTCTTCATCAGATAATTTACTTTGACTACCAATTGAATAAGATAGTGAGAAAATTCCAATGAAAATTAAAAATATCAAAATTCTTCTATTTCTGAACAATAATTCATTTTTATGAGAACTATATTTGAGGTTGGTGGTTGGCACAGATTTAATTAAAAGTTGTTTTATGAGACCTTGTTGAAAGAAGAGGTCTCCTCGGCTATAACTTATGCATTAAGTAAAGGATTTCAGATTCATCCTGATGCATTTAAGATATTAGAAAAAATCGATGTAAAAGAACTTCAAAATATAATCAAACAAGTTGTACGAGAAAAAGCTAAACAAAACATGTTTTTGATAAATCAGAGCGACCTCAAAATGTTTGTAGAATTAGAAATTGATGATAGTATTGAAAATGAACATGTAATTTTGTCTGATCCTACAAAAAAAGTCACATCTGCAGAAGGAATTGATGGTTTTACTGCATTATTTCGGAGTAGATATTCAAAACTGCTTAAAATCATGATGCAACGTGCACAGTCAAAGAAACTAACTCCCATTTCAAACGTGACCAATGGTAAGTTGGATGAAGAAACCTACATTGCTGGACTACTGATGGATAGAAGGATAGACAGGGATGTGACAAAACTAGTCATAGATGATCCATCAGGCTCAATAGAACTGTTAATTTTCAATAAAGAGATACAAGAGACTGCAAACTCTTTGCTAATTGACCAGTTTGTAATGATATCAATTGCAAGTGGTAAAAATGGTGGATTTTTTGTAAAAGAGATTCTTGTTCCAGACATACCTGATCATATAGCAAATCGCTCAAAGACTGAAACCTATGCAGTTCTCATTTCAGATTTGCACGTAGGAAGTAAGTTCTTTATGGAAAAAGAGTTTTCCGAGTTTGTTTCATGGCTTTCAAGTCCAGATCCAATAGCAAGGAAAGTCAGGTTTGTACTGGTTGGTGGAGATATAATTGATGGAATTGGCATCTTTCCAAATCAGGATAAGGAACTCTTGTTGTTAGATGTTGACCAGCAGATGGCAAAGGCTACTGAACTTTTAGACAAGATTCCAAAACA
>JANXYF010000209.1 GCA_025350175.1 Nitrosopumilales archaeon
AATGTCTACTACTTTATGTTCTTTGAATTTTAATAATTTTGAAAATTGTTGTGCAACTTTAACTTCTTTACTTGCTTTCTGACCATACGAGAAAGTTATTCCATAAAGATCATATTGTTTTCTAAGATATGTAGCAGTACATACAGAATCCAAACCTCCGCTAAATACTATGACAGCTTTCAATTTGAAAACATTCCAATTAGACCAAATAAAATGTTTGACTATGCAATAGAGAGTAACACTGCTCCAGACAAAATCATAACAGATCCCATGATAACTCTAAGTATGTTTCGCTTGTGAACTATTTCTTTAAAATACAAAACTCCCCAAGATACTGCAAAAAGTGTAGCTGTTTGAGAAATAGGATATGCCACTGTAATACCTATTGAGGCTATGGCTATCAAGACTGATAAACTTCCTAAATTAAATAAACCTCCAGAAACTACCCCTGCAATAATCTCTTTCTTTATCCATCTTCGTGATAAAAACAGCAAAGGTATTCCAATTGCAAAAATGGATAAACTAGATGAAAAGAATCCTGATTGAAGTGTATGCGTTGCCTGCATTGGTATGACATACGATCCTCCTACCATACCTGAAGCTGCCGCAATAAAGTATCCTTTTCTTTGAACAACTGAGGCCTTGGCAGCGCTTGCAACGAATGGTAAACCTGCTAATAGTAAACCAATTGCACCAATTGCTAATATCATGTAATTGAATTTCTCTCCAAAGAACAAAATTCCCCAGAGAAATGAAACTAGAATACTAAAACCTGCAAGAAATGGAGAAGTTCTTGAAAGTCCTATCAATCTAACAGAATACAATGCAAGGATGTTACTTGCAGTCCATATTGCTCCACTGAGAAGACCACTAGGTAAAATATCAAATCCCCAAAAAAACGCAATTGGTATTGCAAAAAGAAGAACTCCTATTCCAGTAGATCCTTGCAACTGCCAAATGCTTGCAACATTGACTTTCTTAACTGGAACAAAAAAAGTTCCCCAACAAATAGCCGAACCAATAGCTGAAGTCAATCCAGACGCATTCAAAGGTGGTTTGACTGTAAGAATAGTAGTATAACTCGGTTTCTATTCTAAATTCATACTCTAAAGTTTAATTTCTGCTAAAATGTTTTTCTTATATGCAATATCTAAAAGTTGAACGAGATGAAGATGTTGTTCAAATCACAATCAGCAGACAAGATAAACTAAATGCTATGAATCTGGATATCATGGATGAATTTATTTCTCTACTAGATAATCTGGAAAAAGATTCTTCACGAGTAATTGTTATCACTGGTGAAGGCCCTAAAGCTTTCTCTGCTGGTGCAGATATTGAATATATGAGTAATATCGGACCAACCGAGGCAGAAAAATATGCACTTCGAGGACATGAGGTTCTAAATAGAATTGAAAAATTAGAAAAACCTGTAATTGCTGCAGTTAATGGGTATGCACTGGGTGGAGGATGTGAACTTGCACTCTCATGTGATATCCGATTTGCTTCACCCAATGCGCAACTTGGTCAGCCAGAAGTTACATTAGGAATTTGCCCAGGCTGGGGAGGTACACAAAGACTGTTACGAATTGTAGGTCCTGCAAGAGCTAAAGATCTCATATTCTCTGGTAGAAAAATCATGGCAGAAGAAGCACTCTCAATGGGCCTGATAAATAAAATATTTCCTTCTGAGAGTTTACTTTCTGAAACTAAAGCCTATGCAAAAGTATTATCCAAAAATAGTAGTTTTGCAATTGGAATTTCCAAGATGCTTGTAAACAGAGGAACTGATGCTAATCTTGACACTGGATTGAAACTTGAAATCTATTCGTGGGCTGTATGTTTCTCAACAAAAGAACGGGAAGAACGAATGCGCAAATTCATTGAAAAGAAATAACTATAATACAAAAGCTCCTTTACTTGGTCTACAAATTATAGTAGTACATTTTGTATCAGCTGACGCAAATCCCTTTTCCATTGCTTTACAGATTTTATTATGATCTGCAGATTTTGATGTAAATGAAATTATTGATGGACCTGCACCACTTATGGTAACACCCAATGCACCTGCTCTTAGTGCATTTATCTTCACTTTATCAAAACCTGGAATCAAATGCTTTCTTGCGGGTTCTACAATTATATCTTTTATTGAATGACCAATTAATTCTACATCTTTTTTGATAAATCCTACAGTTATTGCAGATGCATTAGAGAGATTCTTCACATAATCAGATAATTTTACTTGTTGAGGTAATACTCCCCTAGATACTTCTGTTTTTTTCTTTGGAACAATAATTTTTGGTATTGCTATACATAAAACCAAGTCCTTTGGAGGATCAATTCTTATCACATCAAGTGGGTCTGTTCTCACTATTACAAATCCACCAAGAACTGATGCACTAACATTATCATAATGAATAGAACCAGCACTTGCTCTCTCTCCAATTCCAGCAAATTTTATCAAAGTATTTTGATCAAGACCCAGACTAAATAGTGCATCAAAGGCAATTGCTGCAGCCGCTGCTGATGCTGCACTACTACCCATTCCAAATCCAGCCGGAACTCCTTTCTTAATCTTAATTCGAAGTCCAGATTTTATCTTGAATTTTTTTGACATTTCTTTTATTACTAACCCTGCAGAATTTTTCTCTGGTTCAAGAGGAACTGAATCTGAACTCTCAATGATAATTTTATTTCCTTTCTTTGTTAACTGGATCTCATCATAATATGCGTCAAGTGCCAAACCAAATACATCAAAACCTGGACCTAGGTTTGCAGTAGAACATGGAGCTCTTGCAATTACGCTTTGCATTAATCTTCTACCTCTTCGCCTAAATTGAGTACACGACTTAGAGCAGCTTGAAGATTAACCATTCCTTCTCCGGTAGCACTAGAAATTGGAATTAATCCTTGAGCAAATCCTCCCAAATTTAGACTTCTAAGAATATTAGTTGCAAGTGCATAATTTTCACCATCTGCATCTTTAGCAAGAGCATCTTCAAGACTTGCCATATTTGTTGACCATTTTAGTATATCTTTAATCTTATCTTCAATAAGATCTGTTTTTGTTAGAACATTTATCTGCGATAAACCTAGTCTTAATTTTACTGAAGTAGCAAGTAATGCAATTGAGACAAAATTGGTAGGTGATGTAATCAACGATCCATCATGAAGAAATATTGATGCTTTTTCTTCTACATTCAAGTTTTGTATAATGAAAGGTCCGCTTGTTCTATATGCAAACAACTCAATTTGACCAGGCGTATCCACTATAAGGTAATCCGGATTCACATTATCTATTTCATTTTGTAGATCATCTATTTTTGATGCAATAAGGTCATTTGCCATAATCATGGATCCATTGGGTCCAAGATCATATTGTTTCATAATTTCTACGATATCAATATAGTCTCTAACATCAACGTCGCATGTATAGGGCAAATTTTCTACACCTGGATCTAAGTTTAGCATTCCAACAAAAGCACCATTTCTAGAATAATAATCAAGAATTTTGGAAGCTAACAATGACTTTCCGGCTCCTGCAGTTCCAATTATAAAAATTGCCTTCATTTTTCTGATAATTTATTTTATGTTGAGCTTATATTTCCATCCATGAGTAAGGCAGGCAATGAATTGGAAACTCCTTGCTATTCCTGTTAGTGTAATTCCATTTCTTATCATTGCTGGAACATTTAATGTAAGTTTAGAGAATATTCTTGCAATAGGCATCATACCTTTTGTGGGTGCTTCAATAGCTATGGCAGGTAAGCTATTCACTCAAGGATTAAAGTTCAATTATCTTGTAAAGAAATTCTTGGGCCCTGTAGACGTAAACTGGCGAACAATTTCTGTAAGAGTGGGTAGTGAATTTGTCACATCTACAACTCCATCTTTTGTAGGGGGTGAATTAGTTAGAATAATGTGGTTAGGTAAAAAGGGCGTTCCAATTGGAAAAGCTTCTTGGGTAACAATAATTGAAATTGTAACTGAAGTTCTAGTTTCAGGAGTATTTGCAATTGCTGCAGCAGTAATTTCATTTGTAAATGGTGCTTATGCTATAGGAATAACAATACTTGCAATCAGTATTCCTATAACAGGACTCTGGTCTACATTGTTCTTTTTGTCATCAAAAAGAACATTCCAAATACCTGGCTGGGCTTTTAGAATTGCTACTAGAATAGGAAAAGAGCGCTCGATAAAATACATTGACAAAACCAATCTCTGGATGAAAGAAATTTGTGATATGAGCAGGCAAACTCTTCATACTAAAGAAATCAAAAAAGCATTTGTAGTCTCAATAATAATTTCTATATTCACATGGTCACTTTATGGTCTTTCTTTTATGATAATTGCAAATGGCGCAGGTTATGTAATAGACTTTTTCCATTCTCTAATGGCTACAATGGCATCAATTGCAGTTGGTAATTTACCAATAACTATTGGTGGATCAGGCCTAACTGAATTTTCAATCTGGGCATATTTGGGACACTTGAATAGCTTGACATTTGAGGCTGCTAAGAATAGTCTGCAATGGAATATTGTGATTGGATGGAGAATAGCAACTTATCATGTCGGTCTTGTGATAAGCTGGATATTTCTCATGAAAGTAGTCTATCCAAGCATAAAGAAGACTAAGACTGTATAGAAAGCACTTTATTTTCGAACTCTTAATTTTTAGTTATTGGACTATACCGGTAAAGTAGTTGTTATTACAGGTGCGTCAAGCGGGATTGGTGAACAATCTGCCGAAGAATTTGCAAAATTACGTGCTAATGTCATACTTGTATCTAGAAACAAAGAAAAAATAAAAGAGGTAGAAAAAAAATTATCAAAATATACAACTAATGTTTTTGCCTATGCATGCGATATATCTAAAAAAAATCAAGTAGAAACAATGGGAAAAATTATAATTGAAAAATTTGGAACAGTTGATGTACTTGTGAATAATGCAGGTTTTGGGATACATAACACTGTAAATGAAACAAAAATAGAAGAAATGGAGTCACAGATAATGACAAATTTTTTTGGGACAATGTATTGTACCAAGGCATTTTTAC
>JANXYF010000227.1 GCA_025350175.1 Nitrosopumilales archaeon
ACACAAATTAACACTAACAAAAAGACATTTGATGAAAACATGATAGGTACAGAACTTGGAGATTGGCGTAGGACCATTTACTCTAATCAACTTGATCCTTCAATGGATGGAAAAGAAGTCATCGTAATGGGTTGGATCTCAAGTGTGAGAGATCATGGAAATTTGGTATTTGTATTATTAAATGACAAAGAGGGACAAATGCAGATTACTGCAAAGGCAGGTGTCTGTCCAGACGAGATTAAAGCTAGTCTTGTAAATCTCAAAGAACAATCTGCCATTGCAGTCAAGGGAATTGTAAAACCCTCTCCCAAGGCTCCACGAGGAGTTGAGATAACACCAAGTGAATTGCGTGTATTTTCACTAGTTGAGAAAATTGCACCTTTTACATGGCAGACCAAAGTGGTTCCAAACATAGACACAAGACTTGAACTTAGAGCAATAGATCTTAGAAGAAATATTTTACAACATATCTTCAAAATGCGTAGTCTAGTTTTAAAATCAATTCGTGAATATCTATATGAAAAAGAATTCATCGAAGTAAATACTCCAAAGATGATTGCAACTGCAACAGAAGGAGGGGCTGCACTGTTTCCAATATTTTACTATAACAAGGAGGCATTTTTGGCACAGAGCCCTCAGCTTTACAAGGAACAACTAACGTTATCGTTTGAAAAGATATTTGAGATTGCGCCAATATTTAGAGCCGAAGCATCCAGAACAAATAGACATCTTTCAGAGGCAATCTCAATAGACCTTGAAGAAGCATTCTGTGATTATAATGATATAATGTTGCACACTGAAAATATTATCAAAAGATCAATTGGTGTAGTCAAAGACTATTGCGATGCAATAAAAACTACAGATTATAAAGTTCCAGACATCCCTGAAAAAATTCCCCAGTATACATATACTGAGTTGGTAGAAAAGATGCAAAATGCAGGAGCGACAACAAAATGGGGCGATGACTTGTATCCGTCACAACTAAAAAAGATCAACCTTAGTGGATTTTACTTTATCAAAGATTGGCCACTTGCTCCAAAACCATTCTATGTCAAAGCCAAAAGTGATAATGAAAAAACATCTGAATCATTTGACTTGATGTTCGGAGACCTTGAACTGTCTTCAGGCAGTACAAGAATTGAAAAAAGACTGGAATTAGAAGAGAGGATGAAGAACAAGGGCTTCAAATTGAATACGTTTGATTATCACCTGCGGGTATTTGATTATGGAGTTCCTCCTCACGCAGGATGTGGTATTGGCCTAGAGAGACTGATGATGGCACTCACCGGTACTGAAAATATCCGAGATGCTACCTTTTATCCACGTGATGTCGATAGACTTACACCGTAAGTGAAACGACATGGTAGATAAAAAAGAGATTGAGCACCTTGGAGATTTGGTCAAAGTTGATCTCAGAGAACCTGAAAAATATATCAAACAAGTAGAGCAGATAATAAAATATTTTGATAGACTAGATACCGTTGAATTTGATTCTAATGACACTCTAAGAAACGAAGTTGATGCTGAGAATCTCCGAGATGACAAACATGAACCATGTGACATATCACTAATTGATCACCTGAAAAAAGACCAAAACAACTTCATCCGTGCGCCAAAAATGGTTTAAATGAATCTTGGAATCTCTGCCACTGAATTTGTATCACAGGCAAAGGCAGGTGCCATATCAGTAGAAGAGTTTGTTGCAAAAACCCTGGATAGAATAAAACTAGTTGAAGATAAAATTCATGCTTTTATTACTGTAGATTCTCAAAACGCACTTGACAAAGCCAAAGAGATTGATAAAAAAATAAGATCAAAAGATAAAGTTGGCATCTGTTTTGGAATGCCTGTATCTGTCAAAGATAACATCTGTACTGCCGGAATTAAAACAACATGTGCGTCTAAGATGCTTGAGAATTTTGTTGCACCGTACGATGCAACTGTTGTATCCCGACTAAAATCTGAAGATGCCATAATTATTGGTAAAGTAAATCTTGATGAATTTGCAATGGGCTCTACAACTGAATTTAGTTATTTTGGTCCTAGTAGAAATCCATGGAATGTTGATCATGTCCCAGGTGGCTCATCTGGAGGCAGTGGTGTCTCAGTTAGTGCACAAGAATGTCTTGCGTCACTAGGCTCTGACACTGGAGGTTCTGTTCGAAGTCCTGCAAGTTTTTGCTCAGTTGTTGGTCTAAAGCCAACTTATGGACTAGTTAGCAGGTATGGCCTTGTCTCATATGCTAACAGTATAGAGCAGGTGGGCCCCATGGCAAGAACTGTAGAAGATGTGGCGTTTTTACTAAATATTATCTCGGGGTATGATTCTCATGATAACACTAGCATAAAAAACGAGCATGTTGATTATACCAAAGATATCACTTCTGGAATCTCTGGAAAAAAGATTGGAATCATAACTCAGATGATTGGAGAAGGAGTAGACAAGGAAGTTGCATCTGCGACAAACAGGGCAATATCTAAACTACAAGACCTTGGTGCTGAGTGTGTTCCAGTTTCTCTTGATGCTGTGGAACACTCTGTTGCAGCATATTATACAATAGCATCTGCAGAAGCAAGTAGTAATCTTTCAAGATATGACAACCTACGATATGGATTTGACTTTGGAACAGAAGGATACGAGTTCAAGGCGTTTATCTTAAAGGCACGAAGTAATTTTGGACCTGAAGTTATACGAAGGATGTTACTTGGTGCATATGTTTTATCTGCGGGATATTATGGAAAATATTATCTCAAGGCTCAAAAAGTCAGAGCGATGATAAAGGCTCAGCTTGATGAGGCGTTTAAGAAAGTGGACTTTTTGATATCTCCAACAATGCCTATCTTACCCTATAAAGTGGGTGAAAAAATTGATGATCCGCTTAAGATGTATCTTACTGATATCAACACAATAACTGCAAATCTTTCTGGAATTCCTGCAATATCTGTTCCATTTGAGATATCAAGTTCTGGATTGCCAATCGGTGTACAGCTATTTGCAAATTCCTTTGAAGAGAAAAAATTACTCCAAGCTGCATATGCGTTACAAGAGACTACGAATCTTCCAGAGGTACCTCTATGACAAGAATAGGATTAGAGATTCACTGTCAGCTTACAAAACTTGAAAGTAAACTGTTTTGTTCATGCAAGGCAGAATATCGAAACCTTGCATCAAACTCTAACATCTGTCCAGTTTGTGCAGGTCTTCCTGGCTCACTTCCAATGTTGAACAAAAAGGCAGTTGAAAAGGCTACCATGATATCACTTGCACTTGGATGTACAATTCCAGCAAAAATTGGCTTTTTTAGGAAAAATTACTTTTATCCTGACTTGCCCAAAAATTTCCAAATTACTCAATACAATGCATATGGTCCAACAAGTATTGGCTCCGATGGAAAAATTACAATTCAAGGAAAAGAGATTAGAATTCGAAGAATCCAGCTTGAAGAAGACCCTGGAAGACTAGTCTATGAGGGTAAATCCATG
>JANXYF010000238.1 GCA_025350175.1 Nitrosopumilales archaeon
GCTGTACCAAAAACAATTTCAATAGTGGGTGGTCACCTGATTAAATCCTACAAGATAAACTGGGAAAGAGAAGGAACAACAGAATTTGAAGGTTCTAGATTTGTCTTTACCTTAACTGATCTACCTGACAAATCTGTACAAATAGTTGCAAATTAATTTCCCATTGAGTCTTTTTTGAATTAGAATTTTTTTACATAGATTTTATACTTGAATTATAACTTGGAAATCCCAATACATCTTGATACGCTTTTGGAATCATCTGTTTTGATTGCATTAAAAGATCACTTGCAGCAGAGTCAAGAACATACGTAACCGCCCAATCCTCTTCGCTTCGTATAGATCGTCCAAAACCCTGGAGCAACTTTGTTAATGTTTGTGACTTGTACCATAAAGGAAATTGTTGCATCTTAACCTTAGTTCGCTTCTCACTTAGGTTTGGATATGGCACCTTTGCTATTATCTGAAACCTGGACAAATCATCTTTCAAATCAACCCCTTCCCATAGCGATGATGAAAGCAATACTCCGTCTTCATCAAAAGAGTGTTCTTGTAACATTTCATCTTGAGTCATTCCATTCTCATTTCTACTATGACAAATTCTAATTCGACGTCTATTTTTCTCAGAAAGATTATTTCTTATGTCAAAACATCTCTTCTCTGATGAAGTAAGTATCAATCCTCTTTCATCAGCATGTTGTGACATGATCTCATCAATTTTTTTTATGACTACAAGTTCATCATCTTTACTTGCAGAATAACTCAGTTTTTTTGTATTAAGAAAATTAATTCTTCTTTTATCTGGAGCAAAGGGAGATCTTGGAGTGTCTACAAATCCAACCTTTGATGGTTCAAGTCCAGCATTTTCACAAAAACTAGCCTTGTCTATTGTAGCTGACATGAATATTTGATGCTCTATATCAAAGAAAGTCTTGACATATTTTGAAATATCAAGTGGCTTGACCGAAACTGATCTGAAATTTCCTCGCTCATCGTTGAATGGATCATTTACAACAAAATTGTTTTTGTTTAAGAATATCTCTGCATAAGCATTTGCCATCTTTTCATATCTTGATTCTAATTTTGCAAGTAAGGCATAGTCAGGGTTTAGAATAAATGCTCTACTGTCCAACAATTCCTTGATCTGTTCTGAATATGATCTTGCCAAATCGTCAAGCAATTTTGCTACCATGCTCATCTCTGTCAGATTGTATGGCTTTTCATCAATGTGGCATTCAGAAAGATATGCGTTGTAAATATCGACACCAATGAATTGTATGATCTGATCTTCTACCTTGTGAGCCTCATCAAAAATTGCAATTGGTTTTGAGACATACTCTGCATAGGCCTTTCTATTGAACTTCATCAGCTGAAAATATGCAGCATAGTTCCAGATTGAATGAGGCGAAGTTAGTGCACGATATTTTTGCTCATAGTAATAACATGAATCCTTGGTGGCATCATGCGGTTCTCCAAGCTTTGGCTTGAATTGGCAAGACTCTTTGACTTTTTTCCCATTTTTCATTGTTGTCTCTTCGCATAGGCCTTTCTCACAAGTGAGGCCTTTCTGGATTGCACCCCTTGTATCTGATTTGAGGATCGATTCCTGATCCATCAATTTGAGACAGGCAAAATTTGATTTTCCCTTTACAGGCATTAGAAATTTTAGGTCTTTAGAATACTGATCTTGTAATTGCTTGGAAGCGGTAACTATGAAAGAACTACCATAATATCTTGCTAGAGTTGCTGCAATGAGAGATTTTCCAACTCCGGTTGGAGCTGATAGAATGATTGTCTTGTATCCTGACTTGAGTTGTTGTTCTATTCCTTGCAAGATCTCTTTTTGTATTTCTCTTGGTTTGTATTCCTCTGGAAAGTGTTCAAGAACTGTAGTCATATTAATTCAGGTTGATAAAACATTGAAAGATCAATACTTAATCGCTTGTTTTGACAAACAACCTAACAATTGGTAAAAACTTTGTCAGTTTGATAGATTATAATTTTAATTTTATTGAGTATTATAATATTATACACTGAAAACAGATTTCCTCAAATTTTGTTGAACTGTCGTAAACTCTTCCAGAGATACCATGTTGCAGCAGTCCTATGTGGTATCCATTTCTGACCAAGTTTTTCAACCTCTTTCGGTTTTGGCATTTCTGGTAGCGAAAACAACATTTGGACAGCTTTTCTTAAAGCAAGATCGCCAACAGGAAAAATGTCTTGTCTTCCAAGAGAAAAAATGAGAAACATCTCGGCTGTCCATCTTCCTATTCCCTTGACCTGGGTCAGGTGAATTATCACATCCTCATCACTCATCCTTGAAATCGTTCTCATGTTCAATCTTCCTTCCTCTACGTGTTTGGCCAAATCTCTCAGATACTCTATCTTCATGCCTGACAGACCAACCGTACGAAGTTTTGATTTTTTTGTAGCAAGAATCTCAGAGGCTGTTGGGAATTTTGGGTATAGTTCTTTGAACCTCTTAAAAATTGCATCCGCTGCACTTGTTGCAAGCTGCTGAGAAATTATAGATTCTACCAGTACGGCAAAACGTCTATTTCTTTTCTTTAATTCATACTTACCAACTATATCTATGATATCAGATAGTGCTGGATCCTTTCGAAGAAATGTTATCGCATCGTCCGATGTCATTTCTAACTAGGCTCTGGATGTATAGTGACTATGGCATTTTTTATCTGATTTTTTATTTTTCCTTCTATCTCTGAGACTATATCATGAACATCCTCAATTGTAAGATCTTTTTCAAATGAACAATCAATATCAATTTTGAATATATCCTGTAGGTGTAATGTTATTACTCGACCAACTCTTTTTACTTTAGGATATTCTTTTATTATATTGGTAACTTGCTCTTCAATTGTAATATCCTCAACAGGGATACTATTTGGAATTGAAACATATGGTTCAAGATGAATAGTAATGTGATTGACATTTGCAACCGCTTTCTTTATTTGAGATTCTATTTCATCTGATACACCATGCGCATCTTCAAGTGACATGTTTCGATCAACCATCACATGCAAGCTTATGAAGATCCCATTCTCTGCAGAAAAAGAGTTTACATTGTGAATTCCTTTTACTCCCTTTACTGAAGTTGAAACATTATTTATGATATAATCTGCAGGTACATCTTTCCAAGTTGGTTTGAAGTTAATAGTTACGTTAGAATTTGCAATAGCATTTTTGATATTCTTTTCAACATTAGCACTAATTTTATGCGCTTCCTCAAAACTAGAAGCAGCACTTAATGATATTGTAATTTCTGTAAAGATATCACTACCCGATCTGCGTATCTGAACAGACTCTGTCTTCATCACTCCAGCTGTATTATTTACAATATCATGTACTCTTCTGACCATATTTGCAGGAACCGCATCTGTTAGTTCAAGGCCGCTCTTGTGAATTAGCTTCAAACTCAACACAGCAAGCAAAGCTCCTATAATTAATGCTGCAATATAGTCACCTTGGTAAAATCCCATGATTACAAACACAATTCCGACCAAGGCAACAGAAGTGGCACCCATATCCATGAGGGCATGATAAAGGTCTACTCGAAGCGAAGAACCATCTGTTTTCTTAAGAGCTCTTCTCAAAATTACTATCCTGAAGAAAATAGACCCTAGGGTATAGGCTGCCGCTATGATTGCAAGAACTCCTGGCAAAACCTCTGGCTTTGGTTCCTGGAATCTTGATATTGACTCATAAATGAAAAACGATGAAATAATGAGAATTATGATTCCTGCGACAAAACTTCCCATTGTCTCAATTTTTCCATGACCGTAAGTGTGTTCTCTATCAGGTGGTTTTGTAGACCATTTTGCAGCAACAAGTAAAATCACAGTCACAATAGAATCCAATATTGCGTGAACACTATCTGTGATAAGGGCTAGACTGTTAGAATAAACTCCAATCAAAAATTCTACTGCAAAAGCAGAAAGTATTACTGCAAGAGAAATCTTTAGTGCATTTGTCTTGATATCTTGTAAGCTCAACTCTTGTCTAACCCCAACATCTTTAATATCTCATCAAAATTCTCTCTTGACTGATCGTGCTTGTATTTTTTTAGAGGGTCTATCAATTTTTTCTTGTTTGGTATTTTTATAATATTTTTAACTATACTTGAAAGAGCAGAGCCTATGAATATTGATTGAGTAGCCGATGTAACGTTTGAAGTTCTTCTGTTTGTACTTCCACTTTCAAAATCAATTATACATGGAGATTTTCCTACAATGACATGTTTGTGAATGTAACTCAATTCTCCATGGTCAAGATGAATTGTATCCAAAGTATGGCAATCTTCTAGAACTTGTCTTACAACTGACCTGAGCTTTGCAGCACTACCCCTACCCTTTAGCTCTCTGACCCAATCAGTTATTTTCTGACCCTCAACATACTCCATGATTATGAAATTCTTGCTGCTGTCTACTAGCTTTGGACCTACGTTTACTTTGTTTGCAAGCTTTAGAAGTTTTGCTTCACTTTTCATCTCCGACCTGCTAGAATCTATTCTACGAATCTTCAGTGCTACATCTTTCTTGTGTAATTTTGACAAGACTACAACTCCCACGTAGCCTTTACCTAAAACATGAATATTATTTAGAATCGTCTCACCTTGAAATGATACTGCTGTAATTCCAAGTTTTTTAAGCTCTGAATGTCTCTTTGTAAGCTCACCTTTTGTAGCCTTTGGATATCCTAAGATGAGAGAATATGGTTCTTTGACAAGCTTACTTATTGGAACTAAAGATGAGTTCATTGGTAGAGGTTAACTCAGCCAGAGCCTTTTTAATGGATTTGCTTGTCACCTGATGACCCTCTAACACCTTAAAACCACGTTTCATGTCTAGAATTATTCCATTTGGGATACCCGCTTTTGTAAGATTCTTCTTTAAAAGAGAATACAAGAATTTTTTTGCATCATAAAATTCTCTTTCTTGCAAGGACAAAATTCTTCCATCATCATCAACCCATGTCAACTTGTTTTTGGAATTTCTCAAAATAAAGTTCTCAGATTCCGGTTTTCTAAATACATCAGGACCGTTCTTAACCATGGATTTTTCAATTACTGGTGAGTGTAATAGGAAAAGCATTGCAGCCTCTGATTTTTCATCTGTTATAGCGCTCTTACGTAATACTTGAAATCCTCCAAGCTCAAGTTGACCTGAGAGAGCTGTTGCTCCTCTTTTTGCTTGACCCCAAATTATATCTGGGCTTCTATGTTTGTAATCAAACTTGACAACTATGATATTTTTTAGATTCTTTGTATTTAGAAATGATTTTTTTCCATTGAAAAATACCAATGATGGTTTTTTCAGATAAGCCCTTGCTGCAAGTATGAATATTCCAAAATTTTGTGCAGAAATTGCTGTACCTAGATTTCTATTACTATCAATGGGATCTATTAGTATCAGAGCAGTTTCAAATTTCTTTGTGGGATTTCCTATTATCTGTCCTTGAGTAAAGTTTGCTGCTGCCTCTAGAACCTTAATGAAACTACCATAATGATAAATCAAAACCTCTGCGACATATCCTCCAAATCCTTCCTTGGCTATTTCTGCACCATAGATGTCAACTCCTATTAGAAACTTTTTGAGTAGTCTTACCTCATTCTTTTTTTCATCATCCAATTTTTCAAGTATAAATCTAGTGTGAAAAGATGATCTATCCGCTGAACTCTTCCATTGTCCCTTTTCTACGTCATAACAAGGAACAACGTTTACTTTGATGTTTTCTGCTTCTGCCTCAACGTACGGATGTTCAGAATATCTCACATACGGTTTGTATTTTTTCATAGAAGTAAAACCAATCTTTCTGCCAATTTCTTCAAACTGCTTTTCTTCTGTTTCTTTTTTCATCTTGACAAAAATATCAAGATCCAATTTGCCTTTGAGCCAGGTTCCCTTTGCATATGACCCGCCAAGCTCAACCAAAGTAACCTCTGGATATTTTGTAGCTTCTTTCTTAACAAGTTCGACTAGATTATCTGAAAGCACTTGCATTTTCTCTTTTTCCTGTTTTGTGGGAATTGATGCGTTTCTTGCTTGTTCCAAAATGTTTCTCATTTCGCTAAAACCACCTGTAAATCAGAGTATATGGGTCCATTTGGAGTTAAGATACTTTGCTTCAACTTTAACTCTGTTATTACTTCCTTACCTAAATCAACTGTCTTGAATTTTTCTAGAGTTTGAGAAATATCATCTACTTTGTTTTTAATTCTAAATATTGTAAGGTGTGGCTTGAAAGGTTTATCTGATTTAAATCCTAAAGGCTCTAATTTTTTTTCTACTTGAACAGCAAGATCAATTAGTTGTTCTGATGCTACTTTATCAACTCCTATCCAAATAACACGTGGAAATCTTGGATTTGGAAATGCACCAATATGTGTAAATTTTACTTCGATTGGTCTGAATGAAATTGAAGATAATTCTTTTTTTACATTTTCTGCAGTCTTTTCATCAACCTCGCCTAAGAAAAGTAATGTGAAATGCATATTCTGTTTATTTACAGGAGTTGCCTTTATCTTAAAATCTAATTGAATTTTGGTAATCGCGTTTAGTACTTCCTCATTATGAATTTCAACGGCGATAAAAGTGCGCATTATTGGAATTCAGATTATAGTATCTATAATGATTTCCGGTAGCTTCATAGACTGGAAGATGAAGTTTGTGAGTGTGTCTAAACTTATCATATGTCTCACAGGAATGCCTGGTGCAGGAAAAACTACGATAGCTGAGGGTCTAAAATCAAAAGGCTTTGATAAAATTACAATGGGGGATGCTGTAAGAGCAGAAGCCACAAGAAGAAAGATAGAGCCTACAGGATCAAACCTTGGAAAACTCATGATTGAGCTAAGAGAAAAAAATGGTCTAGGTGCTATAGCAGAACTAATAGTAGATGATATTAAAAATTCAAAATCTGATGTTGTTCTAGTAGATGGAGTTAGATCACTTTCAGAAGTTAATATCTTAAAAAAAATTGGTACAGTAAAAATTCTTGCCATACATGCATCAGGTGATACTAGATACAAGTTTCTTACAGGAAGGGGTAGATCTGATGCACCATCTGACCGTGATGACTTTACACAAAGAGACTCTAGAGAGATTGGAGTTGGTATGAGCGAATCAATTGCTCTTGCAGATGAAACAATCTCTAACAATAACATGACAATTGAAGAGCTTGTTGATACTTCATATCATGTAATAAAAGGTTGGATGAATTGAGAATTCCAAAAGTTGCTTGCAAGATTGAGGTCTATGCAGCAGTTAATCCTTCAGAAGATCCAGCCAAGGTAAGACTTGCAGTATCAAAAGTTATCCAGAGTAACGATTTTCAGTATAAAGAAGGAAGCATAAAGGCCACTTCAAATGAACTTGAATCTCTCTTGAAAATTCAAGAGACAGTTAAGAAACATCGAGCTAATCGAGTTTACCGAAGACAAATGCGATATAATACAAAGGGTGATACCACTTGGTTCTATCTCAATAAGCAGGCAGCCTTTGTAGATGTCGTTGCAATATGTGAAGAATCAGAAGAATCCGCAATGGGTCCCATCAAGGTAATCATTCATTCTAAAGATCTTGACAAAATATCTGATTGGCTAGCTCCTGAAATTAATGAAATGACTGGATAAATTTATCACATTTAATCAAATAGTATACATTTCTACTTTTTTATGAAAATCTAAAGACAAACAATCACTTGATAGGTAAAATAATCCTAATTGGTATTATAGTAGTAACATTAGTAATTTTGATACCTAATTCATCAAAGCTCTTTCAAACCGAACCTGCACTTAAAACAGTCAAGGAAAAAATTGATAATATTGCTAGTAATCCATATGTAATTAATGATTCTAAATCAGCAGCAATCAAAGTTTTAGGTGTAGGTACAAAACTTCTTAACAATTCTTCTACTGATTTACTAAATTCAAACTCTAATTCTTTGAATAATACTATTACTACTGTCTACCAACTTCCTTCAAAATATGTAAATCAACAAAACTATACTGGTCAAGTTTTTGACAAGACTGGTAATACATGTGAAATTTCTGTTCCGGCAATGGCTCAAAGTGTAAATGGACAACCAGAAATTACTCACATTATTCAGCTTAGTCAATGTTCACTAAATGTTGGTGATCCTGTACAAGTTACAACACTTTCAGCAAAACCTGATGCTCCTGCAGTAAATCCTTCAAGTGGACTACAAATAACTCCTTATTCTAGAGATAGTAGTACATCCTTACCAACTCTGCCAAGTTACTATAATACAGTTCAACTAACTACAGTAAATCAAGGAAACAATGCAATGTTGAATTTTGATGATACATCTGGACAGACAAAATCGGTAACTGTAACAATGAGAAACAGTGATACTATTTTATTCACCGGCACTTTTTATTCTTCAAAATTTACAGCTGAGGTTAAAGACGTTCCAAACACTCCTCACATAATTGAAATGACTATTGATAATGCCATTTATGGAACCTTGCATGCATCAGCATATGCTCCTTCAAATGCACAAAATTCCACCATAACTGGTATACTGTCACCATAAGTCAAAATGAAAATGCGTTGTTTTTTAAAATTTTATAAAATATGAAAAGGTGTAACGGCGTGACCCTGTATAGGCAAAAGCTTTCTCTTGCCATTTGTACAATTTTTTGTACTTAACTATATACCATTTTTCGCAGGGTCACGCAAATTCATTTGCCAGAATTTGCATCTTTCTGCATTGTTTCTTGTATGTCTTCATCTTATTTAATAATTAGTGTTATTTATTCCATAAATCCACTTTAATTTTTATAATTTATTACTACGTACCAATGAATAATCAATATTTCCTACCAACTTTATGAAATTTATCTAAATTTACCTAAAATCTGATTGTCTATCCTGATATTGTATCAAGCAAAACTGGAAGCGCGCTTGCTGCAGATGATCTTAGGGAGATATCCATACTTGATGACATTGGAGTTTGTTCGATATTTACTTCAATCATTGTTGCACCATTTTGTTTAGCATATACAGGCAAGAGATTAGCTGGTGATACTACAAGTGAAGTTCCAACAACGACCATTACATCACAAGAACTAGCTTGGTCTATTGCAGACTTCCATACGTCTTGTGGTAGTGATTCTCCAAACCAAACAACATCAGGTCTTAGTATATTTCCACACTTGCATAGTGGAGGAAGTTGTGAAAAACTAGATACTATCTTATCCTTAAAATCGCAAACAGTGCATTTTATTGTAATTATGCTACCATGTAGTTCATAGACATGGGTACTTCCTGCCCTCTGATGTAACCCATCAATATTTTGAGTCAATACAGAAACTTGTTTGTATTTTTCAAACCCAGCTATTGCAGTATGTCCTGGATTTGGATTTGCAGCGAGTATGTTTTTTCTTCTTTCTTCATACCATTCCCAGACAAGCTTTGGATCTTCATAAAATGCATCTATTGTTGCAAGCTTCATTGGATCATATTTTCTCCAAAGACCATCTTTTCCTCGAAATGTAGGAATTCCACTCTCTTGAGAAATTCCAGCTCCTGTAACAAAAACAATTTTTTCTGCTTCCTTTAATCTGTCTGATATTTGTTCAAACATTTCACTTGATGTTAATCTCTAAAAGATCCTTTGCAGCAATAACTGAATCATGAATTGTCTTTGCTTCATTGACAAGTTCTTCAGTATCCTCATATCTTGCAGAGAAATGTGTCAGGATTAAATTAGAAACTCTAGCTCTCTTTGCAAGCTCTGCTGCTTCCTTTGCAGTAGAATGAAAGTTTTCTTTTGCTTTATCCCTTAATGTATCTGAATAAGTGGAATCAAATGTAATATAATCACAATCTTGAAAGAACTCTTCAAGCTTCTGTGTGGGTCTTGTATCACCTGAGATGCCAATCTTTTTGCCTTTACGTTTCTCTCCCATGACATCTGAGGGCTTGATTGTCTTATCTCCTATCTTGATTTCAGTATCACTTTGAAGTTCATGCCAGAGTTTTCCCTCTGGAATGCCCAATTCCTTTGCTTTTTGTGGATAAAACTTGCCAGGCTTGTCTTTTTCAATAAAAAGATACGAATAAGCTGGAATCGAGTGTTCTGCCTCACAGACATGAATGCTATATGCCGAGTCGTCAAAGACAAGTCCTTCCTTTATTCTAGTTATTCTAACAGGAAAAGTCAGGCTAAAATTTAGTATCTTGAGATTTGCTGCAATAAATTCCTCAATTCCTGTTGGGCCATAGATGTCAACAGACTCTGTCCTGTTTTGTAATGACATTGTCTGCAAGAGACCCAAAATCCCAACACAATGATCTCCATGTAAGTGAGTTACAAAGATCTTGATCTTTTTATTCCAACCAAGCTTTGATTTTGAAAATGCAATCTGGGCTCCCTCTCCTGCATCAAACATCAAAATCTCTCTATCCAATACAAGACAAATGCAAGTCATGCCACGTTCAGCAGTTGGCTGTGCGGCTGATGTTCCCAAAAATACTAGTTTCATCTTACAGCAATAACCCTCGTCAGACTCTTGTGCCTATAGATCTCGTATTTCTTTGCTTTGCTCATCTCTTCCACATCTAGACCTTTTTTGTATACTATTACAAGCTTTTTTCTCTTTGGTATTATGGAAACAAAATCCTTGACTAGTTTTTTCGGAGAAACAGATGATCTTGATGCAATTCCATAAGGCAGATCAGTTACTATTGCATCTATTGTACCCTTGATATTTCGTATTTCATTATAACTAGAATTTATCACCTTTGACTTGAATTGATTTGCAGCAAGATTCTTTCTAGTTATACTACACATTAACGGATCAAAATCAATTCCTATAGATTTTATTTCCATCGATTCTGCTTGTAGCAAAATTGTTCCAGTGCCGCAAAAAGGATCACAAATTGTTTTTCCTTCTTTTAGTTGTGAAAGATTTACAATGCATCTGCTAAGCTTCAAGTCTAGCTCATGAGGATGTTTGATTACCTTTATTGGTAATTTTGGCTCAATTTTGGTATCAGCACAGCCAAGATACTGCTCTGAGTCTGTAATAATGAGATATACAGTAAGATGGGGATTTGATAGCGATACCTTGGAACCCCATCTTCGTGAAAGTACGCCTCCAACTTGTTTTTCTAATGAAGTACTAATCTTTCTTGATGACAGATTTATTGTTCTACATACAAACGACAGAGGTTTTGGTATTGGTGGATCTATCTTTGATATGTCATCAAATGTATCTACAATGTTTCCAGAATTTCGAACAAATGTAGCTCTGCTTGCAATTTTCTTCCATGAAACTTTGGATTCTAGTATAACCAGTCTTGATTCTGAGCTTGATTTGGTTTTAGGATCATAGCTTTTTGATATTGAGATAACTTCATCTCTTGCAAGGTCTTCATATTGACCTGGTAATACAAAGAAGCTTTGCAACATTCACACTAGAGCCTTTACAATAATTGGTGAGATATCTACATTGTTTGTTTTGCATGGTATGGAATTTGTACTGATTATCTTTGTCACACCAGCTTTTTTGATCTTCTTTTCTGCAT
>JANXYF010000035.1 GCA_025350175.1 Nitrosopumilales archaeon
TCATACTATGCAATATCATCACAGAGACCTGAACTTGTAATAATAATTGGTCCAAATCATTGGGGAATAGGACGAGACATTGCTACAATGAAAGAAGGAATATGGAGAACTCCACTTGGAGATATTGAAGTAGATGCAGAACATGCAACTGAAATCAACAAGATTTGTAAGTTGATAGAGATAGATTCTTTTTCTCACACAAGAGATCATTGTTTAGAAGTACAACTTCCAATGCTTCAAGAAATATTTTCCTACAAATTCAAGATCTTACCTTTGATTTTAATCGATCAAAGTTATAACGCTACAAGGGAAATTGGTAAAGCTATAGCAAAGATTGCAAAAATCAAGAAGACTATGATAATTGGTTCTTCAGATTTTACCCATTACGAACCAAATGATTTTGCTCATGCACAGGATGAATCTTTGATAGAGGCAGTAGTTAATTTAGATGTAGATAAATTTTATAAAATTTTACAAGAAAAACAGGTTAGTGCGTGTGGGTATGGAGCGATTGCATCTACCATGTTAGCTTGTAAGGAATTGGGGGCGACAAAAGGTATCTTGAACAAATACGCTACTAGTGGCGACATAACAGGCGATAAAAGTTCAGTAGTTGGATATGCATCGATAGTGTTTATATGAAATCTATTGCATCTGCGCCTGGAAAAATTATCCTTTTCGGAGAACATTTTGTCGTATATGGTATCAAGGCAATACTTTGTTCCATAGATAAGAGAATAACTGCTACTTCACAATTCTTGGATGAAAAGATAATCAGAGTAAGTTCTTCACTAGGAGAGTCAGAGATGGAAATAAACTCATTAAATAATTTAGAAAAAGTACCACAAAAATTTATGAAACCATTTTTTTATATAGCAAAGAAAGCTGTAGAAGAGAATTCCACGGCAAAAGGCATTGAGATAATTTTAGAGTCAGAGATTCCAGCGGGAGTAGGATTAGGTTCGTCATCTGCTGCATGTGTTGCAGCTACAGCTTCAGTCAATGGATTATTTAACAAATTATCAAAAGATGAAGTAGTAAAAAGAGCAATACAAGCAGAACGGACTATATTTGAACAGAGTTCGGGAGCAGATTCATCTGTTTCTACATTTGGTGGGCTAGTGTCATACGATCTAAAGAACGGATTTAAAAATATCCCATCAAGAAATGATTTGAGTTTCATAATATCCAATTCTGCTCAGATTCATAATACACAGGATGTAGTAAGACAAGTCAGGAATTTTAAAGAAAAAAATGAAGATATTTTTAGGAAATTATGTGAGCAAGAAATTGATATAGTCAACAATGCAACAGTAGCCTTGAAAGAAAATAACTTGAATGAATTAGGGTCACTTATGTTAAAAAATCAAGAGTTGTTAAAACAGATAGGAATTTCAACAGAAAAAATTGATCTTCTAGTAAAAGAGGCAAAGAGAACTTCTTATGGTGCAAAGATAACGGGAGCTGGTGGAGGCGGATGCATTATTTCTCTTGTTGATGATTCAAACAGAAAAAATACTCTAGACAATTTAGGAAAAATTTCAGATTGTTTTTTGGCAAAAATAGATTACAATGGACTAGTGTATGCATAAGATACAAAATTTGGTTCCAATTACAAATTTTCAATAATTTACAAGACAAGTATTGTTCGGAAAAGAAAACCCAGGTATCACGTATCAACCAAAGAATTTCGTAATCACCATGAATTCAGTGATATACTTTTTAAAACCGTTCATAGCACTGATAAAAATCATGATCTTGATGAAACTTGGAGGTTCAATAATCACCAATAAAGAAAAGCCATTGACCCCCAATAGAAATTTAATCAGAAAAATTGCGTCAAGTCTCAAAAATGTAGATGAATCTATTGTCATAATACATGGCGGAGGTTCTTTTGGCCATTATTGGTCGGTAAAGTATGACATGCATACAAAACCTCAAAAATATAGTATCAAAGGAGTCGCCACCGTAAAAAATTCAATGGTAGAATTAAACAGTATTGTACTAGAGTCATTTCTTGAATCTGGTCTAAAACCATATTGTTTACCTCCCAGTGATTTTATGATAGGAGGCAAGCCACTGGCCAAGAAAGTTAAAGAAATTTCCAATATTGCAAAGACAGGATTGATCCCTATTTCTTATGGAGATGCCATGTGGTTTGGAAAAAACAAGTTTTACATCTTATCGGGAGATAGAATCATGGGAGTTCTTGCCAAGTTGTTACGTCCCCGTCTTGCAATTTTTGTTACAAATGTAGATGGAGTATATTCAGATATGAAAAGCAAGAGGCTTTTGAATGAGATTACTAAAGAAATACCGATTACTTCAGAAGTAGCAATGGATGTAACAGGCGGAATGTCTCGCAAAATAAAAGAAGCCTTTAGCATATCCAAAGATGGAACGGATGTTTTCTTTGTAAACGGAAAGATTCCAAAGAGAATAACAAATGCAATAAATGGCAAGAGTTTTGAGGGAACAACATTCAGAGGATAAATTATGGAATATCTAATTCTTGTAGACAGCAATGATAATCAAATAGGAACTGAAGAAAAAGTAAAATGTCATTTACCAAACGGAAAACTTCACAGAGCCTTTACAATATTTTTATTCAACAAGGAAGGAAAGTTATTGCTTACACAACGAAGCAAGGACAAGATGTTGTGGCCTGAAGATTGGGATGGAACAGTAGCTAGTCATCCAAGACAATCAGAGGATTATATTTCATCTGCAGAAAGAAGATTACCTGAAGAATTGGGAGTTACATGCAAATTAGATTATTTACATAAATTTGAGTATCATGTACCTTACAAAGATATTGGATCAGAAAACGAAGTTTGCGGCACTTTAATTGGAATATTAGATGACCCATCCAAAATAAAGCTTGTAGAAGGTGAAATTTCAGATTTCAAGTGGGTTACACTTGAAGAATTATTGTCAGAGATAAAGAATTCACCACATATTTTTTGTCCGTGGTTACTAGTTGCACTGTATTTCATACCAGAGTCAAGTCAAAATATCAATGACAAACACAAAGAAATTCTCAAGATGTGGAATAGAGATGATCTCAAGAGTAAACTTGAAGAATCATTAAAGTATCATTTTCCAGATCACAAATGGGAGCTAAAAAAAGAATGAAATTAGAAACGCTAGCAAAAACAGCATCTACGATAGACTCTTTTCTTTCATCAAAACTGTCTGGAGAACCTAGAGATCTATACCAAGCAGCAAGTTATTTGATTGATCACGGAGGAAAAAGATTGAGACCATACATGGTCATAAAAAGCTGCCAACTATTAGGGGGGACTGTAAAGCAGGCCATACCTGCAGCTGCCGCAATTGAAATGATACATAATTTCACATTGGTTCATGACGATATCATGGATAATGATGAAGTAAGACATGGTGTGCCTACAGTTCATGTGAAATTTGGAATTCCAATTGGAATTCTTGCAGGTGATTTATTATTTTCAAGGGCATTTGAAACTATTTCAAAACCTTATCTACACAAGTCAAAAGAAGTTGGCATGAATCTTGTTACCACATTAGCAAAGGCATGTACAGATGTATGTGAGGGTCAAGCACTTGATATCAGCATGGCAAAATCAAATAAAATTCCAAATGAAAGTCAATATATCAAGATGATTGAGAAAAAAACATCGTCATTATTTATAGCATCATGTGCAATGGGAGCAATAACTGCAAACAAAAATTTGTCTGACGTTACAAGATTAGCTACATTTGGAAGAAATCTTGGAATTGCTTTTCAGATTATTGATGATCTAATTGGAGTGATAGGTAATCCCAAGATTACAAAAAAACCTGTAGGAAACGATATCAGAGAAGGGAAAAAATCACTTCCAATTTTAATGGCAATTAAAAAAGCAAGCAATCAAGAAAAGAAGATAATTCTTAATGCATTTGGTAATTCATCTGTTTCAAAAAGCGAAGTAGAAAGAGCCGTTTCTACAATTTCTGCTCTAGGCATAGAAAAAATAATAAAACAAAAGGCAACATTTCATTCCAACATAGCCAAGAAATCCATATCAGTATATGATGGACCTGCAAAAAAAGAACTGCTCTCTTTGCTTGATTTTGTTGTAGAGAGGAGTCTTTAGTTGGATGATGAATTAAAAAGAGTAATTCGGGGAATTGCTCTTCTTAATGCATCCGAGCATGATGGAAAGACTAGAAATGATTCAATCATTTCCAAAGTAATTGGTACTAAACCAGAACTTCGTTCCAGAATAAAGGATATCATTCCACTTATTTCACAAGAAGTAATTGATGTTAACAAATTATCAGTAGAAACCCAAAAAGAGGAACTTGCAAACAAATATCCAGAATTATTAATAGTAAAACCAAAACATGAGAGGATAGGTCTTCCACTTCTTGAAGGGGCGGAGCAAGGTAATGTAATTACTCGTTTTCCCCCTGAACCCAATGGTTATCCTCACATTGGACACGCAAAGGCATCGATAATTGATGAAGAGTATGCAAAAATGTACGGAGGTAAACTCATTTTAAGATTTGATGATACAAATCCAGAGAAGGAACGTTTGGAGTACTATGCAGCAATCAAGGTAGGACTGGATTGGCTTGGTGTAAAATATGATATTGTAAAAAATACATCTGACGACATGGGAATAATTTACAAAAAAGCTAGAGAAATCATAGATTCTGGTCATGCATATGTGTGTACATGTGATAAAGAAACAATTAGCAAGAACAGAAGAGAAATGCTATCCTGTAAGTGCAGAGCAGGAGATCTCAATCAAAATGTAACTCGTTGGAATAAAATGTTTGATAAATTCAAACCTGGAGAGGCCATTGTCAGAT
>JANXYF010000089.1 GCA_025350175.1 Nitrosopumilales archaeon
GTTACGAATTACCAGATTGATAGCAGGAATACTTCTCACAAGTACTGCAATTCCATTAATCCTCTATGGGCTTGGTGTCATTACTCCTGAATTTATGCACTGGTTTATGCCACCATTAACTTAACTGGATGACTCAGAATAACTATACTTGGCATGGAATGATGATGGGTCGATACCCATAGAATTTTTTATTTTCAAATGAATTCATTTGGAGAAAAAATTAAGGGGTTTTGTAGCCACCCCTATGGCTTGCCCGAGCGTTTAGTGCATTCATTTCAACTTATTAAATCATTTTAGATAAGACAAGATGTTGGAGTTTGATCTTGCCGAGATAGTGGAAGGAAGTACAAAACTTCTAGTACCAAAAGATTCACTATCAGAAAAAACACCTCCAAAGGAACCGGCTTTTTTTAATCCTAGAGCCAGAGTTAGTAGAGATTTTTCCATAATAGCGTATTCGGCATTTCTTAAAAATTTCAAAGGTCCAAAGATCTTTTTAGATGCACTTGCAGGAATTGGTGCAAGAAGCATAAGAGTTGCAAATGAAATAAGTTCAATAGAAAAAGTTGTTGCAAATGACGTAAACGCACAAGCACTTGAGATTGGAAAAAGTATTGCAAAGATAAATCAAGTAACAAAATGTGAGTTTTCTGAAAATGAGGCTTGTAGATTCCTGAGTCTTCACTCTTCAAGAGATGGACGTGGTGCAATTGTAGATGTAGATCCTTTTGGTTCACCTTCACGCTATCTTGATTGTGCCATAAGAGCTACGTTTCATGGAGGGCTTTTATCAGTCACTGCTACTGACCTGACTGTATTACATGGAATATTTCCAGAAGCATGTCAACGCAAGTACTATGGAACCCCAGTTAGAACCACATATGGAAATGAAATAGCATTACGACTTGTTCTTGGATGCATGAATCTTGTTGCAGGTAGAATGGATATCATGGTAGCACCATTATTTGTTCAACACAGCATGCATTACTACAAGGCTTATGCCAAGATACTTGTTAGAACAAATACCAAAGATTGCATGGGGTACATCTTACATTGCGATAATTGTGGTAACAGAAAAGTTGTACATGAGGTTGAACATGTATGCAATATTTGCAATTCAAAGGCAAAACTTGCGGGACCTCTTTGGATAGAAAATCTTTACGACAAGAATTTTGTGGATGCAATGATATTAGAAGAAAAGAACTTGAAGGTGGACAAGTCTTGTGGCATATTCTTGGAAAAGTGTAAAGAGGAAGTAGATATGGCACCTGCCTATTTTACCTTGGACGAGATTGGACATAGAAACCAATCGGCTCCACCAGCTCTTGACAAGATAATAGAGAAGATTCAAGGTATTGGACTGAGGGCGACAAGAACAAGTATGAATCCCACAGGATTTAAGACAGATGCTAAAATAGATGAAATTTTATCTCTAGTTTAATTTCCAAGATATCCCAAGCAGACATAGTATAATTCACTACTTGATTTTCTGCTTGCTGAAGGTTTTCTTAGCTGAACTTTGGCAAACTTTTTTCGTATATAATCTCTGAATTCAATGGAATATTGACCATCAAATACTTTGAAGAGGGCGTTACCTTTTCGTGCCAAAACTTGGTCCATGATTTTACTTGCTGCATAGTTAAGAGAGATTTGTCTTCCATGGTCCACATCCCATTGTCCAGTAACTGTTGGTGATAGATCACAAATAACTGCATTAATTTTACCTCCAAAATACTCAAAAATTTGCTCTACAATAGAGTCGTCCTCAATATCTCCTCTAATGATATGGACGTCTTGAATTTCTTCGACAAATGCTTTGTCAATGCCCATAACTTGTCCTTTATTTCCTGCAAGTTCTTTTGCAACTTGGGTCCATCCACCAGGGGAGCATCCCAAATCTAAAACAAAAAACCCAGGACCAATTATTCGATAAGAAGTGTTTAGCTCTTTTAGTTTGTATGCAGCTCTACTTCGATATCCTTCTTTGTGAGCTAGTCTTCTATACAAGTCACGCCTTGCATCAATTAACTTCATTTCTTTACCTTCTTTGTAGAAAGTTCAGTTAAAACCCATTGTTCAATCAAAGGACAAGTTCTTGGACTAATTTCTCCTTCAAGAGTACATTTTGATTCAACAGGACAAATTAGACATGGTGCAGATTCTATTGATTGCGTAGTTACTGGCACATGTGCAATCTTTAGCTTGTAAGTCCATCGACCATTCTCAAGAATTTTTTCCCTTTTTACAAGATGTTGTCTTTCAAGTTTTAGTGCAAGTCTAGAACCATCTCTGCTTGAGAGTTTGAGTTTCTTCCAAAGTTCACTTTGGAATATGCCATTGTCTCCGCGTTTTGCAACCAAGCCCAGTACAGTTGTTTTTAATTTTTCCATATCCAGACCTTCTATCTGGAAATTTTCTATCTCCTTTTCATCAATTGCCTCAAGTTCTTCCTCTGAAAGTTCAATCTCCTTTTTCTTTTCAGCCTTGGTCTTTTTCTTTTCTGGTTTAGGTATTTCCTTTTTCTTTTCAGTCTTGACTACTTTCTTCTTATCAGTCTTGACTACTCCCTTTTTTTCTTCGACCTTTTTGATTGGTTTTTTTTCCTTTTTAGCCATGATTAATCATTGATAACAAGAACAACGTTATTCCTCAATATTACAAATACTCGTGCAATATAATAACATACTATTTTCTTATTGTACCTTAAAGTCAGCCTTTACACTAATACTATTTTGATTAGTCTTGTCCTTCATCTCTGCTACAATCTGATAAAGACCCGCTTTGTCAATAGTAGGTGAAAAAGTATCTTGGATTGGCAGAGCAGAATCACCCTGTGCAAAACATTGTGAAAAATAGGCATGCTGGACTATTACCTGTTTTGGAGAGGTATTCGGATCATATATCGTCAAATACAGATCTCCACAATCAAATGCAGTATTATTTACCA
This sequence comes from Nitrosopumilales archaeon, assembly GCA_025350175.1. Taxonomy (GTDB): domain Archaea; phylum Thermoproteota; class Nitrososphaeria; order Nitrososphaerales; family Nitrosopumilaceae; genus Nitrosotalea. The sequence continues at coordinate 2,948 of JANXYF010000089.1, forward strand.
TAACACTGAAGCTAAGCGGTGTTGATACAGGGTAAGAACTATTCAGATTCAACAATCTAATTTCTTTGTCGCCTTGTTGTCCAGTTTGTATTTCGGATTTGAATTGCCACATGTTTAATTTTCTATCAGGTTGTCCCAAGACATCAGATAATACAAATCCTCCAAAAATCAATGAAACTATAACAGGAAAGACAAAAACAAGATAAGCAATTTTTTTGACTGCCAATTTGTAGTATAACCGCTCTAGTTCCCATATATCTATTTGGTCGAAAAACATCTTATTGATAAATTTGACGAATAAGTTAAATCACAGCCAAGCCAATAGCCGCTAGATGCGGCTTAGAAAATTCAGAGTGCAAGGTTATCGATGTATTCATGATTCCGGTGAAATTAAAGTAGGAGATCTTGCTGCATTTGTAGGAAGAAATGAAAGTGGTAAAACTACAATTTTAGAAGCTCTTACATTGCTCAACAAGGACACAAAGCTTTCTGAATTAGACTTGTGCGATGAAATGAGTGAGGTTCTCAAGTCAGAAATAAAATTAGCTGAAGGAGAGTTTGTACTAAGTGAAAAGGAGACTTCGCTAATTCGTGAAAAATTTCCAAATCTACAAGACGTAAAGAAGATGAAAATTTTCAGAACTAACAAGAATCCAAGAATACAATATGATTTTGGGGAAGTAAAAATTAGCGGTGAGGCAAGTAAGAGACTTAACTCCTGGGAAAACTTTGTGGACAGAATCAAGTCGTTTGTATTAGCCATGCCAAATCCCATACGAATTAGAGCAGATACAAAATTTCTAGAGGCCCCTCCACCACGAACTCGTGAAGTCTTTATGGACATGATGGCTGAATTCAATAATAATATCTACTTGATTGCATCACAAGATCAACAAGTAATATCAGAGTGGAAGAACATCTACCAAGACTTGGAGAGCATATTTGATAACATGCTAATAGGAACAAACGAACGTTCAGCATTAGACAATTTCATTGAAGATAAACTACATCCTCGATTTGTGTATTTTTCAGACTACAAGAAGATACTTGGAAATATAGACTTGGAGGAATTTTTAAGAGAGTCAAAGGGAATTAGAGCAAAAGGATTAGAATATGTTGAAGAATTTGATAAAGCAGAGACAGTAAATAATTTATTTTATCTAGCAGAGCTTGACGCACAGAAGCTGGAAGAGGCTAAAAATAGTCCGTCAAGACTAATAAGATTACTAAACATTTCAAGTAGAAGACTTAGTGAGAGACTCAATCCAGCATGGAAGGGGGATCCTATTCATGTTGAATTGAGATGGAATCCAGGAAATGTTTTGAGTGTAGTTATCTCAGATGTTCACAAAGATGGTACAGTTACAAATACAGGACTACTTAACAGAAGAGCTGAAGGATTCAAGTGGACTTTTTCATTTATTGTAAATTTTGCAGCAGAAACACAAAAGGCAGAGTTGAAGGAAGCAATATTGTTACTTGACGAGCCTGCCAGAAACCTACATCCCGCTCAACAGAGAGGAATTTCAGATCTACTAAAAGGTCTTGCAGGTTCAAATCAAATATTGTATGCGACTCACTCACCTTTCATGATATTTGATTATACTCAAGGTAATTTACTTGTGGTAGAGCTTGACAAGCGACGACACCTAAGTAAGATCTATTATGATTACTGGAATGCAGATGATCAGACCCTTATTCCAATTTTATATGGCCTGTCAAGAGGTCTTGTTGAATCCATAGTAGACAAGCAAATTGGTTTCAATTCAAGACCTGTGATAATAGTTGAGACAATGTCTGATTGTATGTATCTAAATGCATTTGATAGATTCCTAAAGGATCCAAATTTGTCCATGAATCCACTCAACATAGTTCCAGCATATAACAAGAATTCTGTCATGTCACTTGCAATATTTTATAAAAATCACGGATATGATACTTTTATTTTATTAGACAATACAGAGGAATCAAGAAAGATTTCCACAGAGCTTCAGACAAATGAATTCAAGTCAGTACAGATGGTTTTCTTTGAGCTTGCCGGACAGCCCAGACTATTCATAGAAGACCTCTTGGTAGATGAAGATTATCTCTATGCTGTCAACCAAACTTATGAAGTCAAACTAAGAAAGGAAGGATATACCACATTGACTAAAGATCAAGTGTTAAGCAAGGGTAAGAAAAGCATAGTGGACAACTTAAATGAGATTTGGAATGAAAACCAGCACATGGGGTGGGAAAAATTTGACAGGGAAGAAATTTGCAGATACATTTGTGAAAAAATTGTATTAGGTGAAACGGACTTTTTATCAGATAAAACAAAGGACCAATTTAGGTCATTATACCGATTGATTGCTGAGAGAATAAGACAGAATCAAAATCTGGTATCACAAACATCTACAACTTTTAGTAGATAGAATAAAAAATATCAGCATTTGTACTTTACTCATAAATTATATGATAACATGAGTTGTAAAAGTAGAATTTCTTATTAAGATTTAATTGAGAGATGGGTTTTTCAGTGTATGAGTAAAGTGTTATTAAAATCAGTCATTCTTCTTGCATTACTTCTTAGTAGTATCTTTACATCATACACAGTACAGCAAGTGAATGCATCACCTTCGTTTGTAACAGTAACTAGTACAAACACAGGTGGAATGACCATACTTTCTGTCAGCAATAATGCAAATAGTACATCAGATTTAGTTTCATTCATTTTACAAATTAACGGTGGCTCTTTCAAATCATTCAAGCTTGATAATGGCTGGGCAGGTATGAAAACGTCACCAACCACAATTGCATTTAGTGCAATAGATCCACTAAAACCTGGAAAATCAGTATCTTTCCAAGTCAAAACTGATCAGCAGACACCCAATATGACGTGGAGTGCATCAGATACAAACAATATAGAAATTGGATCTGGTGACATAGGTACTACAACATCTGGCGGTACTACAACATCTGGCGGTACTACACAACAAACAGTACGAGGGATATTAGACACGTCAACGTTCAAAATAATCCCCTCAACCCCTGCAATAGGTGGTCATGTACGTGTAGTCGGTTTTAGTTTTTCTTCATTGACTAACCTTGATTTGTATATAGGTAATGATAAGATAAACTCATTTTCATCCAATGGGGATGGAAATTTTATCACAACTGTTGTCATACCAGATTCTGAACAAGCCGGAAGTGTCAACTTTGTTCTAAAGGATCAACAGGGTAATCAAAAATCATTTTCTACAAACCTCAAAGTATCGCAACATGGCAATGTAATTCAGAGCGTTCCCCTAACAGTAAATTTTGATCCAATATTTCATAGAGGAGAAACCAAAATAGTTTCAGGAACGGCAACTCCTAGAACCACTGTAACTTTTACCATCTTTGACATAAAAGGAAATCCAATAACTACAGTGACTGCACAGCCTGATAAAAATGGAGATTACTCATTTAAGAGAATCATTCCTATAGATTCACCATTTGGAAAATACTCTGTAACTATCTCAGACGGAAAAGATCAAGTTTCTAAAAATTTTAGTATTGTTACAACTCATAATATTTCAGTCTCAACATCTGCACAAAGATATGATGCAGGTCAAACAGTGGTTATAAACGGCACTTCAATTTCAAATCAAATTGTAACCTTTGCTTTTGTAGATCCTACAGGTCACCAAATTTACTCAAAGGATGTAAATGTAACATCTGCTGGAACCATATCAACGTCATACAAATTAGAAGACTCCGCTATCCAAGGAACATATGCAATAACTGTAACTCAAGGCAATGATTTAACAACACTTTACTTTGGAGTGGGACAAGATCCAGCTCCTCCCATGACGGCAAAATTGGATAAACTCACTTATTCAGTTAGCGATAAACCTATGATAAGTGTAACAGGCCCCTCATCATCAACTGTTAACCTAGTCATAATAGCTCCAGATGACACACAAAAATTTGCAGATATTATCGACTTGGGACAGAATGGACAGACAACATATTCTTTTAATTTAACTTCATACACGCCAGGTATTTACACGGCAGTGGTAAGCCACGCATCTGAAAAAATCCAAAATAGCTTTGCAGTGGGTCTAGCAACAGGTTCTGGAAAAATTTTGCTCAACACAGTAAAGAATTCATACTTACCAGGTGACGGTATCATAATCATTGGAACAGCTAATCCAAATACCATACTCCAAATTTCTTTGACTGATCCCAATGGAATAAATATAAAATCAATAATTACATTTACAGATAAAACTGGTCACTTTTCTGCATTTGATTTCAGCATACCAGCTATTGCAACACCTGGAACATGGAAACTTGATGCTTCAAGTGGAGTAAACCATGTATCCTCTAACATAACTGTAAAATCATCTAGCCAAGCAGTTACAGTTCATATTGATAGAGATTCAGGCATCTACACAAGAGGAGACATTATAGTAATTTCTGGAACTGATGCAGGAAATACAGCAGCAGTACACATCACTATTCGATCCAATAATACAATTGCAGATACCCTTACAACATCTTCAACAAACAGAGGTGATTTCAGTACAGATTGGCAAATTCCACGTAGTATTAACCCTGGACCATACACAATTGAGATAATATCTAGTACTGGTAAAATCGTTACATCAGCCATTATCAGAGTAACGATTCAATAAAAAGTCAATTTAGCAATATTTTTTACATCCACAACTTGTCAGCAATTTATGAATCTAAAAGATAAAATTGCTGAAATACCAAATTTTCCAAAAAAAGGAATTTTATTCAGAGATATTAGTCCTCTTCTAAGAGACCCTGCTGCTTTATCGCTGCTAGTAGAAGAATTTACAAAGATAATCCATCCAAACGATGTTGACATTTTTGCAGGGATAGAGTCAAGAGGTTTTCCATTAGCTTGCGCATTAGCTCTCAAATACAATAAAGGCATGATTATGATTCGAAAACAAGGAAAACTACCAGGTGCCACTCACAAGGTATCATACAGTATAGAATATGGAACTGCTACGATGGAGATCCAAGTTGATGCAATAAAGAAAGGACAAAAAGTGTACATTTGTGACGACTTGCTTGCAACTGGCGGAACTGCAAAAGCTGCAGCAAAGTTAGTTGAAAAGATAGGTGGAAAGGTATCAGGTTTTGCTTTCATCATAGAATTAACAGATTTGAAAGGATCCAAAGTTATCAAAGACTATAAACAAAATGCCTTGGTGAAATATTGATAGAACAGGCAGAGATAGGCATTTTTGGAGGAACTGGAATATATGATTCCGGGTTACTTGATGAAAGTAAAGAGATCACTGTAGAAACACCATTTGGTAAAACTTCAGATTCAATAACAGTTGGAATTTACAAGGGAAGAAAAGTTGCATTCATGCCAAGACATGGAAAAAAGCATACAATCCTACCTCATCTGATTAACTTTAGAGCAAATATTTGGGCATTCAAAGAGATGGGAATTAAAAGAATTATTGCACCATCTGCAGTTGGAAGTTTAAAAGAAGAATTAAAACCTGGAGATGTTGTACTTCCATCACAATTTATAGATTTTACAAAATCAAGAAAATACACACTTTACGAAGATGATAAAGTAATTCACATATCAGTAGCAGATCCATTTTGTCCAGAGCTTCAAAATGTTGTTTTAGATGTTTCAAAAAAGATGAATCTTCACATCCATAAAGATGCAACATACATTTGCATCGAAGGACCTAGATTTTCAACAAGGGCAGAATCAAAATTTTACAAAGATGTCATAGGTGCAGACATCATAGGAATGACTCTGGTTCCAGAGTGTCAGCTTGCAAGAGAAGCTCAGATGTGCTATGTATCAATTTCAACAGTGACGGATTATGATGTATGGGCTCAAAAACCCGTTACTGCAAAAGAGGTGTTAGAGACACTATCAAAGAATGTAGGCACTACAAAGAACATACTTTCGCTACTTTTGGACTTGATACCACAACAACGTGGTTGTTCATGTGACAAGGCATTTGAAGAAGCACAATTCTAGCCATCTGCAAAGGAATCTTTTGTCAAGCCTTCTGGAAGAGTAATATCTCCACGAACAAGTTTTTGTTGCAATTCATTTATCACTGCATCCACATCATAGCCAAGTTTTATCAGATCCTTCTCAACAGTCTTTGAAATCTTTGCCCCAATATTATGTCCACCAATTCTTCCAAAAGCTATTGCTTGAAACTTGAATGGTTTACCATCAATGTTAAAAGTACCAGTTATCTTGGCAGCTACTTGGCTTCCGCGAACATTATTAATATGAACTTGAATGTCCATGTAAAACTTAGATCTCTATTGCCTTGTTAATTGAATTTTCTATAAGAAAGTTCCAGTGTTTATCATCTTCAATCTTAAAGTCCTTTACCTTCAGTTGTATTATTTTTTCATCAACACATTCATGCTGAATTTCATCATTTTGTTTTATTTTTACTAATTTCCACTTATCCTTGTGTTTTTTAAGATTGCATAAAAGTACTGCCCATTTTTGATCTGGAGATATTTTTGGCATTCCCACATAATCTACTATACTTTCAATACCAAGTTGTTTTTCTTCACAGAAAATTTTCTTGCATTTTACACAACGCCATGTATCAACTGAGCCTATAGTTCTTTTTTCATAGTTAACATTGGTTACTCCAAAGTAAACTATTTCATGATTACATGATTCTGTATCTATAGACATGTTTCCTCCTCCATTATCGGGTATATTTAGTTCTTGCATCGTCATATGGTTTTTCTAAAATAATTGAAATATTATCTACCAAAAGATTCTTCTTAAATGGAATATTTTCTCGTTCACACATTCTTCTATACATGTTAACAACTGCAAATCTTGGATGCATTGATTCAAACTCTGTCTTTGTAATATCAATAAATCCTCCATTTTGAATAAGACTTGTTGCAGTTTGGTGTGCCTCATCTTCTGATATATTCAGATTCTGTGCTATGTCTTGAGCAGACATTTTACCTTTTTTTACTACTAATACATAGACTTTAGATTGAATGGGAGACAGTTTAAGTTCAGAAACAATATTTTCTTCAACTGTATCCATATTAACACTCATAGATATCGAGACTTGTAACGCCATAAATAAACATGTTAAATCATAGCTGAAATTAAATATGGAATAAAGATAATCCTTTCATGAGATTAATCATAGGATTAACTGGTAGTTCTGGAATTTTATATGGTGTAAGAATGCTAGAGGTTCTCAAGCAATGCAAAGTTGATGTCCATTTAATCATGACAGAATGGGCAAAAAAGTGTCTGGCAATAGAAACTGATTATGATTTGAAATACGTAAGGTCATTAGCAGAACATTATTCTGATGATGCAAATATGGCTGCAAGTGTTTCAAGTGGAACTCACAAGACAGATGGAATGATAATAATTCCTTGTACAATGAAAACACTTTCTAGTATTGCTAATGGTTATGAAGAAACTCTAGTAGCAAGAGCTGCAGGAGTTACAATGAAAGAATCACGTAAACTAGTTCTAGTCCCAAGAGAGACTCCACTTACTAGCATACATCTTGAAAATATGCTCAAACTTTCTCGAATCGGGGTAGTAGTATTACCTGCCATGCCGGGCTTTTACAATAGGCCAAAGAACATCGATGATATTTTGAATCATATTGTAGGAAAATGCCTTGATCAATTTGGAATTGAACACAATCTATTCAAAAGATGGGAAACCACCTAATTCCAAGTTATAGAGTTCTTTCAGAGTCCAAATCATGAAACGATCTCATACAATTTAAGTCAAAATTCTACGAGTGTTTATATTTGGATTATGGATGAATGAAATAGAATATCTTTGGCAAGCTACAAAAGCAGATACTCTAATGACAAGTCATTTGATTTTATAATTCCCCTAATGGTCTTACTGTTCTTGGGTGTTGTATACATGCTCTCACTAAGATCTCAAGAAGGGTATGTCAGTTTCATATTAATTGGAATAGCAGGTGCAATTATGATTTATTGGGTTAGAGTACTAAAGAAGATGACATCTGAGAACGTTCCACAATATACACCAAAAGAAGTAGATACAAAGAATTGGGTATATGATCTCATAAAGGGAGAAAAGGAAATAATATTTGTAGCAGAGGTACCAGGTCCAGAGGATCAGGTAACGGTTAGATTAATTGATGGAATTTTATATGTACGTGGATCTGGACACTTTTCAAAAGAAGTTCCAATTGAAACAACACCAGACATGGGAATTCATGATTTCAAATACAGAAACGGTGTTCTTACTTTAAAAATTAGAAAATTAGAAACTCTTTGATTCTTCTAGTTTTGCTGGAAGATACTTGTCTGTAATATTAGTAAGACCATACTTTGAGAATGCTTCAAGTTCTGCCTTTCTTTTTATCTTGAGAAATACCTCTAGTTGTTTTTTCCAATTTCCTTCTTGATATCTAGGATCTTTTTGAAGATCATAAATTCTCTTTATGTCGGATTCTGTCATTGGGATTGTTGGTAGCTTGTATTTTTCAATATCAGTTGCCCAAACACCTAACCATTTTGCATCTGGTACTGTCAATTCTCTCAAATGAGCTGCATTTGCAGAACCAGATTTTATCACCATTGCAATGTGTTCGCCATACACATCACCGTCTGCTAGAATAACTACAGGTAATCCCATTTCTGTGTTTAATCGTCTCAAGAGATTTCTTGTTGACCTAGGAGCTTGGCCTGCCGTATCAACAATTATAGCTTTAAATTTTTTATGAACTTTTTCTTCAACGAATCTTGTAAAAAGACCACCCTTCTCTATGGCAATAACAAGTTCTGCACTAGTATCAACAAGTTCTGCACTGCTCAAACTTGGACCTATCAAATATCCATCAGGATGATCCGAGAGATTCATTCTTTTCCCCTCATATCCTGGAACAGTATATTCAATTGTCAAGTCTCCAAAGACACTACTTCTTTCCTCAGGAAATATGTGAAATTCTTCACGAGGGCTTGTGAGAACTGCTTCCAAGTCTACTATAATATTATCAGATTCTGGCTGATCCTCAAAATCAATACTAAACGCCTGTGAAGAATAATAAATGTCTCTCAATGTGGATGATTTTCCTTCTCTAACTAATCTATTGACAAAGAAAGCAAGCCAAGCAAGCTGTGTATAAGAGCGTAACTGTGACATGTTTCTAGAACTACGGACAGCACTTGCACTACCCAAAATGTATTGTCTTATTTTTTTATCATAGACAATATTACTTACTGATCTACTAGGTATTACAAATTGTGGAAATTTTCCTTTGTCAAGATTATCATATATGCTAATACCTTGTTGTTCCAATAAAGACAATAATCTTTTCTTTCTTTCTTCAGCTGTCTTGGCACTAGACTTGTTCTTCAATCTCACTTCCCATCCTTATCAGTTGGTTATAATTTGGCTCTTTTTTCTTGCCAGCAAGTTCAGTTGCAAATTGTGCAATTAGTGGTACATATTTTGAGTAAAGATTTGCCCTCTTTTTTGCCATATCATCTGCTCCTTTTCTAGACATATGAACTGCCAATTTTCTTGCCAGATATTGTAATGCGTTTTTTAATTCCCTTTCTAGCTCAGGTCTGTCTGCTACATTTTCTTTTCCTACTGTTTTATACGGAATTCTTGTGGAGCAAATATGAGATACTATCACAAGAGGAGGATCACCTTTTATTTTATATCTACTCCACTCAGTCTCATTTACTATTTTGAGTACTACATCACTTCCTTCATCATATAGAAGCGGGATACGATTAGCAAAACGATAAACTTTGAGACCAGATGGTGGAATATCACCTCCATAGGCAATACCCATTTCTACAACAAACGGAAATCCAGAATATGCTGATGCATTACGTTGCCAGACAGCTGCAAACTCGGGATTGAAAAACTTCATTATTCCTTTAGAAAGAGGTGCTTCTCCTAAAGGTGCCAAGCAACTGGGATCTGGTGCAAGGAATTCTTCAAATTTTTGGAGTGCGTCAGCTAGTTTTACTAGTTCCTCGTTTGTCATACTACCTATTCTTTTATCCGGCTTGAATTTGGCAAACTCACAGAATTTTACTGCCGTAGTAGGTCCAACCCTTTGGAATCGCTTAGTCAAAAAGGTGAGGAGTGTATCACCCTGAATGGTACTTGCAAGTTGCTTGTAATATGGACTCTCTGGGTCTAATTCTACTGCATGTGATTGAGACTCTCCAAAGTCCCAATATGTAATAGTCTTATTGGCAATATCAATATCATCGATTCTGATTTTTTTCAATCCTTCAAAATCAATATTTAGAAAAGACATCACAGAAATTACGGTTCTCACAGGTTTTGAGATATCAGACCAACGCTTTTGTGCTTTTTCTAAAATTTCTTTGTGGGAGAGACTTTTCTTTAGACCTAATTCTTTTTTGACTTTATCAATCATCTTGTTGTCAATGGTTGGAATCTGGTAATGTGTATCTGTGATCATTCTTCTAATAGTCTCAACATCAATACCATGAGGATGAGGTTTGATGACTGTCGGTGGACTAGGCATATCTTTTACAATTCTTGGATAATGGAATTTTTCACCACTTGGATCTTCAAATGTTATTGATGCATATGGTGTAATCAGTGAAGTCTGATATACATAATCGCGGACTTTTAATCCTGCTTTGGAATAATCTCCTTCAAGAACAATACTTACTGAAAGACCTGTCTTTGATCCTTCTTTTGTTGTATGTTTTAGAATAACAGGTTTATTTTTTTGAATGTCAAGTAACATTACAAACTCATCAAGTGTTTTACCATCTGAACAACTCTTCACAGTAACTGGTTTGTTTGTAGTAATCTGACCATAGAGAATAGCCATTGTAGCACCAAGACCAAACATACCTCTAGCTTGCTTGAGACCAAATTTAGAACCATAAAGAACTGTACCAAAAGCAAGTGGGATGTGTTCAGGTTCAATCCCAGGGCCGTTGTCTTTCACAGTTAAGATGTAATGTTTTGGATCTGGTTTTTCTGCATCTACTGCTTTTATGGAAAGATGAATGTCTGGGAGGATCTTCTTTTGATCACATGCATCAAGTGCATTTTCTACAAATTCTCTAACAGATGTGTAAAGTGATCTAGTTGGATTACTAAATCCTGCAAGATCTCTATTTCTATAAAAGAATTCACTGGGAGATATCTGGCTGAAGACTTCTTTACTCAAGGATATTTCCTCCCTCCCAAAGTTGAAGTCTCTCTAGTTTTTGTCTTCTCCTTGATTCTTGAAGATCGTTGTAAACTTTACCATGAGTACTCCCACTGGAAATAGATGTTATTGCATTAACAGCAGATTTTAGTTGAGTTCCATCACCAATCAAGGCAACGGTTCTACCATAAACAGATACTTTGGCACCACTTAGGTCCTCTATATTTTTTCTAACACGACCACTTTCTCCTATTATTCGACTCTTTATCCTCTCAATTTGAGCAGGAGACTTTCCAGCAAATTGACGTAAATCAATAATATGTAATGAAGTCTCTTCTTGAACAAGACGTAGTGCATTCTCTGCAGAAAAGCCACGACCTATAGCCATTACAATTTCTTCGGCCTTAAACGGCATTATATTTTCAACGTCCCCCACTCCCCTTATGATTGTCTCTCCTGTTTGACCATCGACTGATAATGAAACAGAACAAATTTTTTCTATCTTGGCTTTTATCTTTCCTGCTTTACCAATCAATACTCCAACGCGATCAACTGGGATTAGTATAATTTTCTCAAAGATCATTTTGTAACCCTCTTAAACACATCAATTGGATTGTCCACCGTTAGTCCCCTCTTAACAAAGAATTTAGTAATATTACTAATATCTCTTTCAAGAAATTCTTTGGTTTTAGGATGTCTTATATCTACCGCAGAGCCAAAATCAAAAACTACTGGTCCCTCCTTTGTTTTGAAAAGATTATACTCTGAAAGATCCGCATGAACAAGTTCAGCTTTTTGATATAGATCAGAAATAATTGTTATTGCTTTTTCGTAATCAGAATAATCTACTTCTGATTCAACCAATGTCGGAGATGGAACGCCGCCAGTTCCTACAAATTTCATTATCAGAATATTTTTTACCACAGTTATTGGTTCCGGACATGGAATTTCACAATTAAAGGCCTTGCTCAAATTACGAAATTCCTTTCTAGCCCATAATTCCACAAGAGATCTAGTACCACTTTTTATTCTAGTAAACCTCGGATCTCCAATAAGGTAAGGATATCGCTTTTTAAAGTTCGATGTTGTGACGAGATAAATTTTTACAGCAAGATCATTGTCAAATGGGTCAACTCCCCAGTACAGCTGAGACTCTTTTCCCGCACCTACGGCACCATTGACATAAGAAATAATTCCATTATTTATCAGCCGTGAGAGGGTCATCACAGTAGACTTGTCAAAGACAGCCTCGAGCACTTTGTCTTTGTCAAATATGTCCTTCTCAGATTTTCTCCCTCTTGCAATACCAGTAAGTTTGAGGTTCATCTTTCTTGCCAATTTTTCGTGTAGCCCCAAATCAGAATCTTCAGTGGTCGAATCTTCCTCGACTTCATTTGTTGTTTCTAATGAGTCTAGATCACTTTCTTCTGCAATCTCCAGTTTATTGTCTTCTTCAATTGCCTCATCATCAAATTCATCTATAGATTCTTTATTCATTTTATTTTGCTCCCATAGACAACATTAATTGTAAAACAAACTTTGTAAAATCTATTACTATCAGAAATCTTGTGGCATGAGCCCTTTTTGTTTTAGTATATCAACTTGTGAGAGTGTGTATCTCCAAGTAATATCTCCACGATCATCAGCTCTGAAATCCCAGGGGGCAATTGTTACAACATCATTATCTCTTATCCAAATTTTTCTTTTTAATTTTCCCCTGATTCTACCCATCCTAGTCTTGTCATCGGTACATCTTACAAGTATGTGATCACTGCCCAAAAGTTTTACAACTCGGCCTAACAACTCGCCTTCTCCAGGCATATACATTTCTTTTAATTGACTTTCGTTTAGTACTTTTCGCTTACCCAAAATTCTCAGACTACAGAGTGTTCAGTATGTATATATTCGTTGTATTTTTAAAATTTGAAAACAATAAGAAATGGAATTCCTTCAATTTCTTTTACACCTTTTGCAGTTCCCACTCCAATCTTTATTGAAAGATCAACTGTTTTTCTACCAGCCATGTTAATAATTGAAGAACTTTTTAGAAGAGATTCTGCTTCTTTCTCATCAACCACTCGATCTCCATAGTAACTCTTTGTGATTTTTACCTCCAAATCAGATTGTTTGAGTGTTCTTCCAACTAATTCGACATCACACATATTCAGCATCCTATTGTTTTGTTGATTCACTACTCTTACTGCAAAATTCATTTACGCATATTGACCCTTTAGAGGAGATTTAGCTCCGCAGGCTTCACATTTCAGAGAGGTTACCCTATTTTCCTTTTCAACCCTTGTATCAGGACTCTTACAGGTTGGGCATTCCACATATTCCTTAAGATATCTATTCAAACGAATTGTAAATTCATGAGGGTCTTTTTTCCCTACAAATACTGCCTTGTCACCTCCAAATTGTGCAGGAGTTGCAAACTCCTTTGATAAATACTGGAGAAGCTTCTCAGGATCTCTTCTCAATATTTTTGGAAATTCAGAAAAATTTCTGAAAAATGTTCTGTTACCTTGCCACATTATATCCACTTTAGGAAGTTCAAATCTTGATGTAGAACCTGCTTGAATTTGAGATACTTTATCTTGAATTCCCTTCAATAATTTTTCGTATTCTGCCTTTGTCAACTAGACTAGTTATAGAATCGCTACCTATATTGATTTACTCTAGAAAAAGAAGAATATGGTACTAAGGCTTTCCTATGCGGAATACATTAGTACTACATTTAGGGCATGTGCCCTTTACCGCAGGTCGTCCGTTCTTTAGCTTAACTTCCTTTGGATTTGTGATGTCGACTTTTTTTCTGCATTTTACGCAGTATGCTTGAGTCATTTCAACATCTTACGAATGAAGTGGTATATAGCAAGATTCAGTAAAAATTATTTCACTATACGCCTAGAGGGTGTTAAATTTTTACATGACCTAATTCAGATCATGGATCTAGAATTTTCATAAAAACATACATTTTTGTCATATTTCTTATGAGGAAATGATCCAACTGAATGAAATTAACAAATCAGCCACGATAATAATCAAATTGTTGAATGTAGTTATGCTTTTAAAAGCGCCCTAAAGAGACTCACTTGAATGGTAACTAGGAAGGGCATCATAATTACGGTAGCAATGTTGGCAGCTATTTCAGGTGCAAGTTTTGTAGTATGGGTCCTTCCACAAAATCATGGTTCTTCTTCCATTGTTGTCTCAGATTTCAAAAGTGAGTTGGATAGTGTAAAAGAGAGACATTTGCTAATTACTACCTCAATAGAGTCAAACCTCAAAGCATTATCAGATAAGAGTATGACTCCAGATGAATTTATCAATCAAACCCAGATTTCATCGGTTCAGATCACCTCATTGACAAGTGAGCTTGTAGAGAGTAATGCCCCTACTGAATGGAAACAAAGCTATGGGGCCTACTTTGAATCCCTCAAAAAGTACAACGATTATCTTACTGAGACAATCTCACTTGCAAACAAGATGAAAAGTGGAATATCTCCAAGTGATCTAAATGATGAGATGGTAAAGTTAGATGCCCTCAAGAAAGAATCAGATACTATGGTAACCAAATCTGATCAAGCCCGACCTTGATAGAATCAAGAAATCAAAATTTGAGTTGAATTTCTTAAAGTACTTGTAAAATTATATAGAAACTACATTAATTAATAGGAAATGCGATTTTCGTCTATACCATGTCAGTAAAAAAAGCGAGTATGCAAAATGAAACAACTGAGACTAAGACTAGCCGATTACTAGTTATTTGTGTTGACAGAGATGACGATATTGGAGTAAAAGCAGGTGTTGTGACACCAGTGATTGGACGTAATGCTTGCATAGATGCAGCTCAAAGACTTGCATTAGAAGATCCTGAAGATGCTGATTCCAATTCGATTTTTGCAGCTGTTAAAACATTTGAAGATTTGATTAGTAAAGGATACCAAGCCGAGGTTGCAATAGTTGCAGGTACCGAGCATAAAGGTGTGCAAGGAGATGAAAAAATTATTTCTCAAGTAAAGACGCTTGTAACAAAATTTGCGGCAAATGGAGCCGTTATAGTATCAGATGGTGAAGATGATGAAAGTGTCATACCAATAATTCAAAATGTATTGCCAATAGTTTCTGTAAAAAGAGTAGTAATGCGAGTAAGTAGAACTGTAGAATACTCGTATGCTGTATTAGGAAGATATCTAAAAACAATTGCTTTTGATTCAAAATATTCAAAATTCTTTTTAGGTGTTCCTGGAATGCTTTTACTAATAGGTGGAATAGGTACTGTTCTTGGGTTAACCACACAAATATTTGCAGTTCTGGTTAGCATTCTTGGTGGAGCATTTCTAATCAGGGCTTTTGATATAGACAGAGCTTGGACCAATTGGAATAAACCAACACCTGGTGGATTCATACGAACTTTTACTCTAGTGGCAGGAATTGTTATGATTCTTGCATCGTTAACATCTGGTCTAAGTGCTGTGATACCTGGCATTACTGCAAAACCTGATAGTATTTTGAAATTAGTTTTGAATCAACAAACAACGGGACTCTTTATTTCTGGAATGTTACCATTTCTTTGGATGGGAATAGGGTGTATCTTTGGGGGTTCACTGTTAAGTAGTTGGTTCAAGGGAAGCATTAGATCAATTACAGATATTCTAAGGTTGATAGTACTAGTTACACTCTATCCAATTGTTTACCAGTTTACTATAATCATGATAAAAGGAGAGAGCCCAGTTACTCTCATTCCTCCATTGTTACTTGGCCTTGCAGTAATACTGATATCTGCGTCTCTGCTCTTCCACAAATATAGAAAAAAGAAGGGCGGTGAAGCACTATCAGAATAAAAGATAAAGTTCTCAATTTAGGCGGTCTGTACAGTCTATACTCTAAGAAATTAGAAAAGGACATTCATAGTGGAGAGATGCCAAATCACATTGCCATCATTCTTGACGGAAATAGAAGATGGGCAAAACGTAATCTGATTATGAAATTAGAGGGCCACTTTAGAGGAGCAGATGCTGTAGAAAAATTGCTAGACTGGTGTGAAGAGCTAAATATCAAAATAATTACTTTGTATGTATTATCATCAGAAAATCTCAGTAGACAAGATGAAGAGTTGGACTATCTCTATGATTTGATAAATGAACGATTACTCAAGTTATACAATGATCCTAGAATACACAAGAACCGTATGAAGGTAAAGGCTATTGGTAGTGTGGAGTTGTTGCCAGATTTTCTAAGAGATATCCTCAATAAACTTGAAGATGCTACAAAAGACTATGACAATCATTACTTGAACATTGCAATAGCTTATGGTGGACAAAATGAACTTGTTGATGCAATCAAAAAGATTGGTTCTAGAATTAAAGACGGTTCTTTAGATGTTAATCAAATAGACAAGGACGTAATAGAATCCAGTTTGTATACTTCACACCTACCTCAATCATCACCGGATATGATATTGAGGACGTCAGGAGAGAAGCGATTAAGTGGTTTTTTACTATGGCAAAGTGCGTATAGTGAACTTGTTTTCATGGATATTTATTGGCCAGAATTTAGGAAGATCGACCTTATGCGAGCAATAAGGACCTTTCAAAAGAGAGGTCGTAGACTAGGAAAATAGAAAAGAGAAATACTGGACACTAGAAACCCATTTTGTAAATGTTGGAAGAAAGATCAGCAGGTACAATCCTTTACCAAGAATCTCCGTTAGGTAAGGTGTATTTGCTTTTGAATTATCCTTCAGGTCACTGGGATTTTGTCAAAGGAAATATTGAGAAAGGTGAGACTTTCAGGCAAACAGTTCTCAGAGAGGTAAGAGAAGAAACAGGAATAACAGATATTGATTTTGTTGAAGGATTTGAAGATAAGGTAGAGTATCATTACCAACGAGATGGTCAAGTGATACACAAGGAAGTTATCTTTTTTTTGGCAAGTACAAAAACAAACGATGTGGTACTATCACATGAGCATCGTGATTACATATGGCTAAACTTCAATGACGCTCTCAAGAAATTGACATACAAGACGGCTCAGAAATTATTCAAAAAAGTCAAAGATTTAGGATTTGAGAGTTAGTTCTTGAAGCTTTCGCGCTTCAAGCTGAGGATTTTTTGAATTAAGAATTGTTCTTCCAACAATTAGATAGTTTGCACCTGCATTCAATGCATCATTTGGATCTCCTCCTTGAATTCCAACCCCAGGGGAGTAGATCTCAAATCTTCCTTTTGCTTTTTTGCTTGACAGTTCTATAAGTTTTGGAATAGTTGCACCGACAACAATTCCGTCAACATGTAAAGAATACGACCATTTTAAGAAAAGTTCATGAAGATTTAACATTTTTTTAGTACTCGGATCTTGAATTCTTAGACCATATCCTAACTTTGCCCCTGGATGACTCATGTGTACTAGAGCTATGACTCCTCGATTATTCTTATGAGCATTTTTTACAAGTTGTGATAAATTTTCAGGTCCCATAATTGGATTTACAATTACTGCATCAAATCCACTTTGCCAGAGCCTTTGTAAGGTTACAAGATTAGTATTTCCAATGTCATTTAGTTTTATGTCAGCTATTGTTTGCAATCCAAAATCATGTGCAACTTGATTTATTTTTTTAATACTTTTTTCACCAAGTGGTAATAATAAATGAAAATTAAATTTTATAGCACAAAGATATTTGCCTAGTGTTTTTATATTTTGTATAGTTTTTCTCTCAAGCAGTTCTATATTTTTATCATCTAGATCGTTTGCTAATATTATGGAACTTTTCAGAGAAGAATCCTTCATT
The DNA here is from genome assembly GCA_025350175.1 of Nitrosopumilales archaeon. GTDB lineage: Archaea > Thermoproteota > Nitrososphaeria > Nitrososphaerales > Nitrosopumilaceae > Nitrosotalea. Next base: position 20,924 of record JANXYF010000089.1, read on the forward strand.
CTTTTTCTGAAATTACTCATAACTTGACTAGAGGATGCTTACCTTTGAGTTTTATCACTTTAAGGTACGAGTATCCATGGTCACTAACTGTACTGACAAAAGACGGTTCTATGCCATCTTTGCTAGAATATTTCAAAAATGGTTTTGTAGGTTCATAATCGAGTTTAACATGACAAAAGTATGATGTCTCATCAGACTCGTTAAAGTTCATGAATACTCCAACATACCAATTAGCACCATCTGGAAAAGCAAAGAGTGGAAACGGTGATTCTTCAAATCCATAACTTAGTTTGATCAAACTTGTAAGGTCCTCAAGTTCTATTGATTCGTATACAACTTCAGGAAGTGATGCAGTTTCTGGTTTTAGAGTCTCAGGGAGAGATTTGACTCTAACAATTGGTGAATAGAGGTACATGGGATTTGTTACTGTATTTACTACATCATGGTCTTCTTTTCCTGCCTTGAATCCATATGAAAGATAATGACCTTTCTTGTCTGTTTGAACGTAGAAATTCACAGACCTTTCTTTTAGAAGATCCATCTGTACTGAAATTATGCTTTTTCCATCAAGTTCAAAGGAAAATGCAGTACGTGGAACTCTCTCTAATGCGCAAACCATTCTTGAGAATTCAGTCATATCTATAACTTCGATGTAAAATGGAAGCTTTGCCATAAGATTTCTCAAAAATCATCCACATTAAAAGTAGTCGTTTGAGTTCTCTTTTCTTTATTGTCTTCTGTCAATTATATCATATACATCTGGTCCAGTACCAATCAATGTGACAGGTACTTTGAGTTGGTCTTCAATATTTTTAACAAAATATTTTGCAGGAGAACTCAGGTCTGAAAATGACTGCATGTGTGCACATTCTGGAAATACTACATCAAGTTTTGTAATTCCAAGCTGGGTTGCGCTGTTTAACATAATTGATCTCTTGGCAAGATCAAAATCAAATTCAGCTGCTCGTCTTTGTCGTCCAGTAACTGTTCCTACTTCTTGCCATCCTTTTGCCACTGCCGTTTCAGGAGAGATCTCATTTTTCAAAGGACCTTCTCCAACTCTAGTGACAAATGCTTTGAAAACAACAAGTACTTCATCAACACTTTTTGGTCCAATTCCAACATCGGCGCATATTGCCGATGCAGTAACATCCTTTGATGTTACAAAAGGATACGTTCCATGCCATAATGACAGATAGGTTCCTTGTGTTCCTTCTACAATTACATTTTCTTTTCTATCTAATGCAAAATTTACTTGGTTAGGAACATCGTCCAGATACATAGTAAGAGACTCGATATCTTTTGCAATCTTGAGTGTACGCATTGCTCTATCTGCATTAGCCGGACCTGTACCAGTTCCAGTACTACCAATAGACTGTTTTAATCTTCCACCAGAATCTGTTGTTCTGTGTGATTCTTCAATTATACCACATTGAAAATCTACAAAAGATCTATCTTGAGTGCCAAATTCTTCAATCTCTTTTAAAAGCACTTCTGGACTAACTACTACTCCAGGACCAATTAGTAATCTTGTGTTAGGATTCAAAAA
>JANXYF010000116.1 GCA_025350175.1 Nitrosopumilales archaeon
CCATTTTTATCTACAAGAAAAGATGTGTCATATACTCTATTTGGTTTTGGGCTTTTTTCATATAGAGTACCAATAACTTGAATTGAGTTTTGTTTTGCAGCTTCAGATATGGATGAGACAAATTCACCATCAATCTTTTCAGCAATATTTGCAAGTTCTTTAGCAGATTGAGAAGATGGTGTATAACACATCATAAATTCAGGAAACGTACATAGAACTGCGCCTTTGCTTGCTGCTTGTGAAATATATCTTAGAATTTTTTTTAAATTAGTTTTCTTGTCTGTTTCAGCTCGCATTTGAACTACAGCTACCTTTGACACAAGCTTGTTTGATTAGTATAAAATAAAAATGTGTTTAGAGGGGATTTCCTGCCATATACCAATTTTCTTTTGGATTATCTTCGAAAACCACAATGACATGACTTTCTTTTGTTTTGAGAATTTCCACTGCTGATTTTGTAATGGCTTTTGCAAATTCCTCTTTTTGTTGAACAGTTCTGCCCGGATACATTGACACTGTTATGATAGGCATGTTTTTCAAAGAATTGTTATGAGATTTATTCTTTGATACTAGATAAAATTACTATTCACTAAAATTTTTATTTTAAATTTTCTGCACTAAGAATTATTTGTTCCAAATTTATCAAACTCCCCACTTGGTTCCCCCTCCTTTCCATCCATATCTTGTACCATAGGTAAACTCAGAACTATGAGTTTTTTTGTAGATAAACCCGGCTGATAATCCTACTAGGAATCCTCCAATATGTGCAAAAAATGCAACACCTGATCCACTTGAGCCAATTAATGCAGGTAAAACATTTTGGAAAATAAACCAGAAAGGAAGATACCACTTGGCCGAAATTCTAGCAATTCTTGTAAAGAATCCAAATAACATCAACGTCACAACTTTTGCATTTGGGAATAAGATGAGATAAGCTCCAAGTATTCCAGAAATTGCTCCAGAAGCTCCTATTGCAGGCAAGGGACTTGATGGATTGGATAAGATATGAAAAAATCCAGCTACTACACCCCAAAAAAGATAAAGTCCTAAAAATTTTCCTCTTCCAAATTTGTATTCAATGTTATCTCCAAATATCCAAAGAAACAACATGTTGCCTCCAATGTGAATTACACCTGCGTGAAGAAACATGGAACTAAAGATTGTTGAGATTACACCATAGTTATGTTCGGCTAATCCATTTGTAATAACTGCAGGAACAGTACCATAATTTAATAGCAAATCTTCTGCTTGTTTATTTGTAAATTCCCAAACTTGGTGAGTTACAGCTATTTCCCAAAAGAATAACAAAACATTGATAGTAATTATTGTATATGTAACGTAAGGCCTCCAGCCTACTGGTTTTGGGTTTTCATCCCTAATTGGTAACATGTTATAATGAATTCACCTTTGATTTGTATAATAGCATTTTGAGAACTTGATTGGAATTATTCCAATTTTTAGGATATATCAAATTCATGTAAAATCTTGTTTACAGTAAAACTAGAAAAGTATCAAATAAATAACAAAGAGAAAAGTTTAGTGTCTTAGAGTTCTAGTCTTTACAGTAAACACTACAACGCTCAATACAGCAATTGCAAGAACGATAGATGCTACTGGACCAAACTCTGGTACTGGCGCATTACCTGCTGTTGTATTATTGGTTAGTGTCACATTAGTTGATTGACCACCTGATTGCGCTAGTGAATCCTGTTGTTCTGATACAGTAGAAGGTATCACTATGTTTCCTCTAGCCATACCTATTCTTGAATTATCTGGAAAACCATTGGTTGTAATTGATTTTACTTTAACAGTAATGCTATAGATTCCATTACCAGGCAAGTTTACAGTTTGTGTATCAGATCCTTGTGAAGCAACAGTATCAGTCTTTGACCATAATACACTTTGATCTTTGTCAAGTATCTGAACATCATAGTCCACATCTCCTGTCACCTGTTGCTCCGTAAATGAGTCATAGAAGCTAATATTCAAATTATTTTGTGAGTTTGCAGTCAAGTCGGTAGGATTCCATCCAAGCTTTACGTGCCACCCTCCAAAGTCTGTCAACATTGAAGCAGATGTTTGTACATTGGGCTTTTCTGGAGCCACCTTGAATTCAATACTATTTGCCCCTTGTGGGATAGTTGTTGCCATGTTAACCAAATCAGGTTTGTTTAAGAATAAATGAACTATCATATAATCACCAATTGTATACGGATCCACAATGACTCTTCTTCCTGTAAGACCATAATCTTCTGCACTTGCAGTATATGTTGGCGTATCTGAAAAGGCAGAAAGCGACTTTGGTACTCTCAATTCTTCATGTATGAATATTGGTCTATCTTGGAATCTATTAACATCCCAATCAAAAGGCATCTTCCAAGAAAATTGTTTTGTGGCTTCATCAAATTTGAAATCTGTTGTTTTATCATAGTAAGAAATTAGTGTTGTATTATATGGATTATTTTGATAAGTAACATCTTGGACTGATACATCTCCTACACTAAGGTAGGAATCAAATTTAGGCGGATTTGTTTGGTCAAGTAGAGTATTAGCATAATCAAGAGCTAAAAGAGACAAATTAAAGTGATAAAGACCTCCCTCTGTAAGTATCGGTGCTATAACATCTACATTATCAGTTTGTGACATCCATCCACCCAACACTGGATCCTGATCACCATTTACTCTCCATGTTCCCACTTCACCGCCTGGCTGGAATTTTATTGTAAGAAATCCAGTATGTGTGTAAAAAAGATCATGCATTAAAATTTTGTCTCCCTTTGTAACGTTGAGGTAAAATGAGACATTATTTATTGTTGTATTGGTATTTGCATCAAAAAATCTAAAAAATATAGTCTTGTCAGCTGAAGTATCAGAAGTTATAATTGGAGGACTGAGTTTGATAAATGTTGTAATCACTCTGTTTCCAATGCTTGCCTGGACATTCTCCTGTGTAAAACCATCACCGTATGCTTTTTGTGGAATAAATGGAACTGCTGATGACAAAACTATCAATCCAAAAATTAATGCTAATACAGTTTTGACATAAAGTTGCATTATTTGAAAAAATACTTTCCAACCTATTTAATTCTTGAGTAAGAACCGTGCCTAACATAAAATTATTAACAAGATACAATAAAATTATGAAATGAAAAGCTGGATAAAAATAACATCAGTTATTGTGATATCAGCCGCTGTATTGGTTTTGTATCTAGTTTCAAATTCTGGAATTTATAATTCAAAGGAATTTGCATTTGCACAAAGTTCTTCACTTACAATAATTTCACTCTCAAATGATAACAAGCTGATTGGTGGCAGTCAATTTGCAATATCACCAAATCCATTCACAGGAACAGGAAATTATACAATTGCAGATAATTCTCTAGATGATACTGAAAAAGATAAAGATGGTGTAATCACTTTAGCAGGAATTAAAAATGGAGATTATACTATAATTCAAACAGGTACAACATCAGGATTTAGTGTAGACCAAATTCAAAAGACAGTACAGGTAAAGAATTCATCTAGTGTTGTAACATTTACGGATTTACCAACCAATAATGCAGTATTGACAAGTTCAACAACAAGTGTCACATATACAACCAAGTTTGAATGTGGTTCCATATACGCAGGAGAGGGACCACTTAGACCTGGACACTATGATACTGACATTAGTTTATTTAATAAACAAAAATTCCAGACTCAGGTTCTATGGAATTCTGTACCTAACAATGGAACAAGTTCAAATGCCATTTTGATGAAAATGGATTCTGAAACATCAAAGAGTATAACTTGCAAGGATATCAGAATTGCACTTGGTAATAATAATGAAAATTTCATTGAGGGATTTACCATTGTTAATGTTCCATTAGATTCAATGCTAAATAGTGGATCAGCAACAAGTTCTATTTCAAATGATATCAACATTTTAGATGTTCAGGCATTTTATACTGCAAATGCTTTGGATACACTTCCTCATGAAGTAATTGTTGATAAAATTTCATTCTACATAATACAAGATCAAAGTGGAAAGATTCCAGCTAACATGATGCGAAAGACTCTAGACATATCCATTCCATCAGG
>JANXYF010000170.1 GCA_025350175.1 Nitrosopumilales archaeon
ATACTAATTATACTAGTGAGCCAAGTGGTTAACTAGTTGGATAAAATCGAGTATGAAGGTACAGTCTGGGCAATAAATCACGGTTTACCTCAGCCTTTGCTTGATCATTGTATCAAAAAACTAGTCGACTATGGAGTAAAAAAAGAAGACATTGTAATTACAGATGCTCCATCTGATGTCAAAGTTGGAACGGTTGTAGTTGACGTATATCCATATCACATCGAAGTGGGACGTGTAAGAACTACAAGAAATGATTCCTATATCAGTGGCAGTATAATCATAATAGAACTAAAGGCAGACTCGGAAGGAAAATACATCGATTAAAATCAACTCAGATTATTCTCGGAGTTGTAAGTCACAATTACATACTGATCTCTAAAGATTGCCAATATTACAGTACAGTACAAAATGAATACATGTACGATTTGTGGTAAAGAAATGAAGTTTGTTGAAGGCGATATAATCCATGACGAAAATTGGTATCATGGAACTTGTGTGAAGATAAAAAATCGAAGCATTGTAGATGTTTGCGTTCAAAGAAATACTTTGGAACGAAATTACTCAATATCAGACTAGCTAGACAGGATACAGTAATACACCTACAAGACTTGTGTAATACCCAATCACATACTGATCCCTAAAGATTGCCAATGGCATTACAATATCATGATTACATGTACAACCTGTGAAACTGTCCACATATCAGAAGCTGTACTTGCATGTGCAGATTGTGGAACTTTAATTGAATAGGCACTTTTCTGCCTATTTTTTTGATTTTTATTAGATTACTAAGAATTTAGGAAATACAATTTCAAATTAGCCAAGCATGGTATCTTATACTATGAAAATTACTTGTTTTTGATGAAAAGATCATCTAACATTATTCTTTCAATAATATGCATTGTCACTACAGCCATAATTGGTCCATACATTTCACACATAATTTCCAATCAGAAAGAGCCTGATCTAGTTATCACAAGTTTTGGACAGTCAGATAATGGATATGTTGGAAGAGACGTCGTATTTGAAATGGATTTGTCTAATCAAGGAGCAGTAACTGCAAAAAACTGCATGGTGACTATATTTGATGGTAGACAAGGGTCTCAACCAATGCCATCTCAGTTTTTCGATGTAACCCCAACTTCCAACAACATTCCAGTAAAAATCAAAAGTGGAATCTATAATAACACAGGAATTTATCAGGTAAAAGCTGAACTTGGTTGTTCTAACACGGTATCACAGTCTACATCATTTACTTTGCAGGTAGCTCAGTAGATTTCAAAAATTCAAACGCATAATTATCTAATACATTACAATATCAAATAAGAATTGAAGGTACAAAAACAGGATATAATATTTGTAGTGGGTGTATCGTTAGTTTATTGTTCTTTATCGGCAGGGTTTTCTCTAATCAGTACAATCCTTCCAGATAAAATGGTTTTACCAAATCCCATAGAAAATGGAAGTTTGAGTCTAAAAGAAATTGTTGGACATTTTGTCTGGGGAGCAGTTGCAGGAATTGTCACACTAAAATTACGATACATACTGCTTGGTGGACTATTAGCAGCCCTAATAGACTCTGATCATCTGGTAGGACTATTACATGTAGAAGGAATACCAAGAATGAGCCACTCCGTTACATTTGCAATACTTGCCACAGTTGTCTCGCTATTGGTCTTTTCAAGAAAAGATTATCGTTTGGCTGCAATCGTGGCAACTAGTGTTCTTACTCACATCTCATATGATATGTTTGCAGGAGGATTTGGGTTTCCAGTCTTTACCCCCTTTGTAAACAAGATAATTAATTTGCCAAGAACTGATTGGCTAATACTTGAGACTTCAGCAATTCTCATAGTTGGAATTGTAAGCTTTATTGTCACAAGAAAAGAATCTGAAAAGATAATTAAAAAATGATTTAGGTAGACACGATTGAAAGAAATTTGCAAATGCTGCAAGAAACATAAAGAATTGGCAAGCATAAAACCAAGATTATGCCATGATTGTCTAGCTGCTGAAGGTAAATCCAAAGATTCAGGCAATAAGTAAAAAACAGCATATACAGAGGAGAGTATCTTAGTTGTTGTGTACCCCCGAACACTAGGAAAACTTTCTAGTTTGATATGGAACTACATTCCAAGCTGCATTTCTTACATGCTTTTGCACACTTTATGCATTCTTCATCTTCGTATTTGTTACATTCTTTTGCACAAATGTCAGAAATCATTGCACAAAGTGCAGCTAGTCTGTCAACATGTTTGCTATTTCTTGACATTAATCTAACTGTCATGCTGCAAATATCAGAGCAGTCCCTACATGCTTGAATGCACCCAAACATCTTTGATGCATTACCGACAAGACAAGATGTAATACATGCCTCACAAGATTCTATGCAAGTATTACAAATTTTAATTTGTTTGCTAAAACTCATCTAAATTCCAATTTTTATTATGATAATTAAGTCATTGCAAATAAAATCCAACATTAGGAAGATTGGTAGAGTGTTTGTAAATTATATGATGTATAATCATTACACAATTCTACCTCCACCTCATAAAAAGTCGTATTGTATCCATCAAATAGATTTATTTCAGATTAAACTCTAGATTGAACGTGAGAAAGAAAAAAGAGCCAAATCCCAAACTAAGAATGCGGATAGCTATTGGACTAGGAGTTGTTATCATAGTAAGTGTTATTTTGGTAGACTATTATCTTCAACAAACACAAAACGCTGGCCAGAGATTTGGAGACCAGCTATCTCAGATTCAATTAGACCTCAAAAACGAGACTCAGAATTTAGATACACATCTTACACAGTATAAAGCTGGACAAATCTCAAAAGACCAGATGCTTAGCATTACAGATAGTCACCTAGTAGCAATGCAAAATATTCTTCCACGATATGATCAATTAAAAGCACCAGAACTTTTTGCACCATCGTTACAATTATTCAGACTATCCACCGAAACCCAGATTGAAAGTGACAAGGCATTAAGAGAGTGGGTTGCTACGGGGGATAATGCCACATATGCCAAGTCAGACCAATTGTTACAACAGTCATACCAGTATGAGATGAACGCACTCCATTCTTATGAAACCGCAAAGTCTACTGGCTCACAGTAAGCCTTTATGATGTGCAAAATCTAAAATGCCAGCAAGATTTCCTAAAAGCTCTTTTTTCTCCAAAGGAACGGGAGAGTCAAATATCATTCCAAGCGTTATGCTTAGCATGTCATGGTCTGTATGAGAGACCAATATTTTATGATGCTCAATCTGTTTTTCTACAGTCAGATTCTTCCAAGCCAAGATTCGAGTATAGACATCTTGTAGTTGTTGTGCAACATAGTCAAGATGCATTTCTTTTCCTCCTTCAAATAATCCAAACTTGACAAGCGGCAACATCATGTACCCCCCTTTAACAGGGTCATGATTTTTTATCATCTCTGCAATAACCTGGTCTGCCTTGTCTTCTGGTTGAATATCTCCATACTCTGGCGCAAAATATCCTACCAGTGTCTTACGGTCATCGTAGATCTTAAAATAAGTCTCTTCTTGCTCTATGTTCCACATTATGTTACGCCGCGACTTTTTCTGCTACTTGGTTTATTTTTAGTTCACTGAGACACTTGCCGCAGAAATACTCTTTTCCAGTATTGAATATTGTAGGATTTTTGCACTTGGGGCATTCCCTGTTTACTCGATTAACTTCAATGGGCATAAAGAACACTGCCAATCAATTCCTCAAAAGAGATGAGGTCAAATTTAGTTTGTAATAGAATTGATTTTACACAAGTCATATGGCCTGAACATGCTTATGATATGTCAATAGCGGTATTTTTTCTAATAAAGACTGTTGAGGACTTCCACTAGTGCCAAGAGAAAATGTATAAACTACTGGTATGGTATGCACTGCTGTACATTATGCAATCTCGCAATTGCATTTAGCGCGTTATTTTTGTAATCTTCATTTCTTGCAAGCCATGAAGCAATATCTGTTGCAGTCACTATCCCTGCAAGCTTGCCATCTTTTCCCACAACTACAAGACGCCTAATGTTGTATGCGGACATTAGGGTTGCAGCTTCGACAATTACCATCTCAGGCTCGACGGATATGATAGGATTTGACATTATCTTCTCGACAAGTAGAGACGAATTCAAATCCTGAGATACAAACTTTGCCACAATATCTCTTTCCGTAATAATCCCTACTGGCAATTCTCCCCGTGTCACTACAAGAGACCCAATCCCAAATTTTGTCATCATCTGCGAGGCCTCTAAAACACTTGAGTTAGCAGGTATTGTCTGAACAAATGCAGTCATTATTTCTTTGACAGTTGATTCACTCATAGGAGCAAACTATTGAATTCAGGATATCAATTCAGATACCTAAACAATTCAAGTCTTGGTAAAATTAATTTTAGTGAGCGGAAAAATAGCTAGTGAAAAGTCAACAAACCAAATAATAAAAGAAAATGAAATTAACGAATGTTTTTGGGTTTAGTTACTTTTACTCGGTCTTCGTCCACGCTTATGTATTTACACCGTGCATGGTGTTTTAATTGCTCTCTTACCTGTATTCTGGTCTCACCTGATGACCAATGCCAGCAGATAGAACAGACTGCAGTCCACTTGTTTCCCGATTGAATGTCTCCAAGTCGTGGAGGACTGGTTATTTGCATGATGGACAAATATTTCCACTGCTCTTATTCTAGTTGTGCGATCGATGTTGACCTGTGTGAAAAAAAATATTTCCCAATCCTCAACGTTACTAAAAATCAAACATTATAAACAATGTAAATGAAATCTAATTCGTGATTCCAGATACTACACGAAAATTCATCGGCAGTCTAATTGACTATTATATTAGTGAGGCGGCTTCATACAAACAGATAGCAAAGACATACTACGAGGAAGTCGAGGATGTAAATGCAAATACTTTTGGGATTATAGTAGGATGTGTCTATTCTGGCTTTTTGCAGGCATATCAGAACCAAAAACAAAAACCATCACTTGAGGATACACAAGAATTCACTCACATGATAAAACTCAGAGCCGCTCAGATAAAACGTAATATACTTGATGCCAAGGCCTAACATTTCCAATGAATAAAAAAATTCTTGGTGTAATTTTCATAATTACAATATCAAGCCTTGTCATCATACCAATACACCCTGCTTTTGCAATGGGCCGGTTTCTTCAAATGCCAATCAGAGTTCAACATAATCCAACAATTTGTGCAATAGAACCACAGGCAAATCCAAAGTTTCCAATGGTGGGAAAACAATTGTTAGATGAAACAGAATATGCCGTACTAGATTGGAAAACAAAATTAAACCAAGGATTGGGTAGACATCTTGTTTGGAACATTAATCTAGAAAAAATTCCCCTTGAACAACAAAGAGAATTTAACTATACCAAGTGTGATATTACAATTCATTATCTACCAGAGCCTGAAAAAAATTCTAATGGATTTATTGCAACTGGTATAACAATTCCAAATTTTGAGACGGGCAAGACCAATATTGAAATCTATTATTCAGACATACAGCCAAACTGGGAAAAAGTTGAATGGGTTGAAAATAACCAGATGTATTACACCTACGTTGACAAGCCACACTATACCGGCCTAGTTGCCACAAGTACCCAACTTGATTCAACAATCAGACATGAGATTGGACATTCATTAGGATTGGCACATTACATTGTCCCATATGGCGAATTACAAAACATAGTCAATGGTTTAGAAGATATGCCTTCAATTATGATAGACACTGTCACGATTTTAGGCGTAAAACACTATGATATTACGCCCATAGATGTTGCAGAAATAAAAACAATCTATGGTGACGGTGGATTTGATAATCAGATACAGCCAAAATTTGGTTACCAGCGAGTTCACCAGTTGAGCATGGACAAGCAAACATATCAACCAGATGAAAGGATAATGTTAAACATCAACACAGATACATTTAATGAAAAATCATTTGCTGAGATTCTTACAATTGACTCAAACAGTCACATTATAGAAAACTTTGGAGTTTCTAAATCGAATTTCACAGTCCCACTAAGTGACAAATATAAAAATGATGGAACGTATTGGGCAGAACTTCTCAATCCCATTACAGGCGATTTTGATTTTGTCAAATTTTCCATAGGATCTCAGCGTTTACAAATATCAAGTCCCTCACAGATATCATCACCTGTAAAGCCCACAATTCAAATTCCAAATTGGGTGAGAAGTAATGCCGGGTGGTGGGCAAAGGGGGCCATGACTGAGGATGATTTCATCAAGGGAATCCAGTATTTGATACAACAAGGAATGGTGAAGATTCCACAGAGTCAGTTTAGTCAAATAAACCAGATTCCAAAATGGGTCAAGAACAATGCAGGGTGGTGGGCAGATGGTAAAATATCAGATGATGACTTTGTCAACGGAATACAATACTTGACAAGTAATGGAATTATCAAAGTCAGATGATTTGTGAAGAGATAAATTGCAACATTTTCAACTATACTCCATGTCAGAATTAATCCACTATCAAATTCAGCAGCTAGTAGACAACGGTCAGACTGTCCAACTATCGTTAGTAGAAGATGTGCAGACAGAGCCCGTCTCACAAAAACAGCTCATGCTTGATGCCATAAATCAAAAGCTAGACCCAGAACTTAGAGACCAGATTGCTCCATTTATCGAGGCAATACTTCAAGCCCAGCCTACCATTGCAATCAAAAGCTATGCACAAACATCCATTACTATCACAATGCCAAAAAGACGATACGAGAGAATGGGAAGTCCAGCTGTTGGTCAAAGACTAGAAATCAACATAAAAAAGATCTAGACTAATTTTTCTATATCGGATACTGTCTCTAATGGAAGAGAACAGGTAAAGTCTTTGCAAACATAGACCTTGGTTTTGTTATCATCAAATTCTTTTCCTGCAAAAAATTGTAACTGTTTTAGATTTTCAAGTTCTTCTTTTTTTGAAATCAAAACCAGAATTGCTTCGGGGATAAATTTTTTTGTCAGATAATTTTTGATTTCCGAATTTGATGAATTTATTACAGTGATCTCTAGTGGTTTTAACAAATACAAATACATTGCATTTAGTAATTGTCCAAAACCAAACGGATTTTCTGCAGCCATCATGGCGAGTGACCCCATCACTTTGATGGAAATATCAAGATATTTTTTGTCCCCAGTAATATGATATAGTCGTATCATCACTGCAGATGCTACAGAATTTCCAGAAGGTAGTGATAAATCATAGATATTCTTTGTTCGTATGATTAATTTTTCGTGATTGTCAGCAGTAAAGAAAAAGTTCTTAGCAGTCTCGTCCCAGAAATGCTCAAGCAAGTAATTTGCATAATATACTGCAAGGTCGAGATATTTTTTCAAGGGTCTAGTCTCAAAAAAATCAAGTAATGCACTTGCAAAATAAGCATAATCGTCCAAGTATGCCATAAGCTTTGACTGGCCATCCTTGTGCGTATGCAGTAATTGTCCATCTTTTGTTAGTTTATCCTCAATGAAATTGATACAGTTCTCTGCAGATTTTATAAAGTCAGGCTCATCAGTTACTCCATATCCCTTGACAAATGCCGAGATCATGAGAGAGTTCCAGCTAGTCATGATTTTATCATCTCTTCCAGGCACAACTCGCTTTGCTCTTACTGCAAAGAGTTTCTCCCTGCCTTGTTTTAATATCTGACTTACCTCAGACTCGGTCTTTCCAAAATGAAATGCAATAGAGGACAAATTCATGTTGTTGTACAATATCGTATGACCCTCAAAGTTTCCCCCGTCGGTTACGTCATAGTATAAACAAAATACATCAGAGTCTTTTCCTAAAATTTCTTGTATTTCTTTTTTCTTCCACACATAGAATTTTCCTTCTTCTCCTTCAGAATCTGCATCATATGCAGAATAAAATCCTCCTTCAGGAGATGTCATCTCCCGCATGATAAATCGTAGCGTAGATTTAATGACTTCAAGATATCGTGAGTCTTTTGAGATTTGATACGCTTCTGCATAAACTGGAGGAAGTAGTGCATTATCATACAGCATTTTTTCAAAGTGTGGAACAAGCCACCTTGCATCAGTAGAATATCTATGAAAACCACCACCAAGTTGGTCGTACATTCCACCATTTGCCATCTTGGTCAGTGTCTTGAAGACAAATTCTTGGAATTTGGCAATTCCAGATAATTTAGAATATCGCAGTAGAAAAGAAAGATTGGACGCATTTGGAAATTTGGGGGCTTGTCCAAATCCACCATTTGTCATATCTACAATAGATAACAAGTTAACCGCGGCTTCATCAAGGATGGATTTTTCTAATTTTGATTCATGTGAAACAGATTCAGTTTTTTGTAAGCCATTTACAAAATTTTCTGCCGCTTGTTGTATATCATTAGGTTTTTCTTTCCAGGCTTGAGCAAGTTGCCGTACTACACTTCCAAATCCAGGTCTGCCGTAATTGTCAAGAGGTGGAAAATAGGTTCCTACATAAAATGGTCTTTGATCAGGTGTCAAAAATACACTAAGAGGCCAACCACCACTGCCAGTATTTAGCTGACATACTTTTTGATAAATGTCATCAATGTCTGGCCTTTCTTCTCTATCTACTTTGATATTGACAAAAAACTCGTTCATGACTTGAGCGATATCCTCATTTTCAAACGATTCATGAGCCATCACATGACACCAATGGCATGCACTATACCCAACACTGAGAAAAATTGGTTTGTTTTCTTGTTTTGCCTTGTTCAATGCCTCTTCTCCCCAGGGATACCACTGTACTGGATTATGGGCATGCTGTAAAAGATACGGACTGGTTTCTTTTATCAGATGGTTAGACTGCATGCATCATACAAGAAAATTACAGTATTTGTGTTGTTCTCTTTAACAGAAAGAAATAATGATCCCACGTAGACTTCAAGATTAAGTAATGAAATTTAGAACCGAGTTTCTCATCATAGTAATGATAGTATTTTTTGTCACATTACATACAGAATATGCATTTTCACAACAACCAAGTGCATGTCAGCCAAATACCATATGTGTACATCCAGGAGATATTCTGAAATATTCTGCCATGTTGGGAAGAGTCAATAGCTCTGATACATTTAGTTTTGGAGACATGTTAGACTCGAATCATATTCGAGTAATGGAACAAAGTCAAGCCAATGGCAGTGAAATTAAAAATTATACCATGATCCTTAGCCTAAAGACAGGCTATGCACAAAGTGAGCAAGACACTAGTGTTGTAAATCCATTTTTTACAGTACTTGCATCCCCAATTACTTATGATGCCACAGATACATCTCTTATCCAAGCAGTTGTAGACTTTAATGGATTCAAGAGAACAGCCCTTGTCGCATTACATTCTAGTCAAAACAGCACATCCAAAACCGAATACGATATTGAGACTGGAGTTTTGCTAGAAAGACACACTTCAGATATTATTACAATTGGAGATAGAGACAGGATTGTATCTTTTACCGATAAACTGATTGATACCAATATCATAAATTCAGATTCTTCTGGGGTTCAAGCTGCTTTGACAAATACTGCCATTTCTATACCAAGCTGGGTTAAAAACAACGCCAAATACTGGCATGATAGTGCAATTGATGATTCTACATTTGCACAGGGGATTCAGTACATGATAAAACAAGGAATCATTACAATCCCACCAACACAGAGTGGTCAGGCAAACTCAGGTATCACAATTCCAGCTTGGGTCAAAAATAATGCAGGCTATTGGGCAACAGGCGACATTGATGATGCTACATTTGTCAAAGGAGTACAGTATCTAATCACTGCTGGAATCATCCAGCCATAAGCACAACTTTACACTAGATTAAATTAAATAAAACAAGAAAAGGTTGGAATTATGAATTGCAAGAGATGCCATCACACAAGTGATGCACATATACCATCTCAAGAAAGTACATCACTTGTAAAATTTGGAAAGTGTCTTGTTAAAACTTGCTTTTGTAAACAATTTGTAGAACCTATTGAAGAGATTGATGATGAGCTGATCTAAGTTGTTTATCCACTATTGACGCCAACTGCTTCTGAAAGAGACTTTGTCTTTGTATGATTAGAAGTGGTGGCATTAGACGAATGAGTTATAATTACATTTCCATTAATCCCCAGATTATCTGTAGTGGTGCCAGTTGATTTACCAGACATTGTGGTATTTTGTGTTACATGCGTTGTATTTGTCACAGGAGGCAATACAACTGGAGCTAGTGGCGGAGGTATCATCTTTGCAGGCATTAATTTAATCTGGTTAATATTTTCAGACACTGTCACAGGATCATAGTTTGAGCCAAGTATCTGTTTTAGATTATCATCAAATGATGGAGTAAATGTGAGTATTTGGATTTGTGTATCAACATTTGCAGAACTATACCTTGCAGAATCATTTACTGCAGCGCCAAGTAATGCATCAAGTGTTTGTGGGGCAAGCCTTGCACCAACAGGCATCATAGTATTAAAAGACACTACGTCATATCCAGAGGTAGGAGTCATTGCATAGACTTCAGCAAAAGAAATTGATTGCGTATTATTTGCAACGGATTTATCAAAGATTAGAACTTGGCCTTTCTTACCATTATAATCTGGGGTATGTTGATCTTTTAGTTTTTCTGCATCTTCTAAGTTATTCGCATGGTCCAAGAGTTGGATCTTGGCACCAATTGGTTGGGTGTAATCAAACGCGACAACATCATAACCACTCTTTGGTGTCATAGAATCAATCTCTTGTTTTGCCATTATATCACCTGAGAAATGGTAATTGCCACCTATGAACAAGATAAGCAGGCCTATGAGAACTAACGATACTGAAATTACAATCAAAGAATAGCCAACCTTTCTGTAATTGTGAGGATTCTTGTCTTTTACAACAGGTTTGGATTTATCTGACGGCTCGTTAGGAGTGGACAATTGTTTCCCAACAATGGGTGGCGGAATTTAATCTTTTATTGTTTATCAAATAGCACACCAATCAGGGGTTTTTAAAGTTCCAGCATCTATTTCTTGACCTGATCCATTTTGAAGATCTGGATTGTAAGTAAATCTAGCGCTTTTCTGAGATGCTCAGATTCATCAACAAAATGTTTTTGATTTTCTGTGAGTACCTTTAGTATTCCAATTAGTGACTTTTTCTCACGGTCAGTGGTAGATGCCTCTAGTGCGTCTATTTTAGAAATTAGCACATCAAGTTCTTTTTTAAGTTCAGATCCATGAGATTTGGTCTTGTCCATTGAATTGATTTTACTTTATACAATATATGAACATATTAAAATCAAGGCAGGATACAAAACATATCATGATTGAAGAAAAACTTGCTACATTAAACATTACACTTCCAACTCCTCCAAAACCGGCAGGCTCTTACATTCCAGTAGTAAAAACAGGTAACTTGGTATTTGTTTCAGGACAAATTCCCATAAAAGACGGACAGGTACAGTTCAAGGGTCAAGTCCCTACAAGCATATCAGTTGAAGATGCTCAAAAAGCTGCAAAGCTATGCATAATCAATGTCTTGGCTCAGTTAAAATCTGAACTTGGAACACTAGATAAAATTTCAAGAATAGTCCGAGTTTCAGGATTTGTCAGTAGTTCTCAAGAATTTTATGAGCATCCAAAGATAATCAATGCCGCGTCTGATCTTCTTTTTGAAATCTTTGGTGAAAAAGGAAAACATGCAAGAATTGCAATGGGAGTTGCAAGTTTGCCGCTAAATTCTGCAGTTGAAATAGATTTAATCGCAGAAATTATTTGAGTTTGGCATTAAACTTTTTGAGAAATAGACCAATCTTTTCTTTTGGGATTACTGCACCACATGCTTTATCGTGTCCACCACCAGAACCGCCAAGTTCTGTTGCCAATTGATTTACAATTCTTCCAAGATGTATCTTGCATGTTCGTGAGCCTCTAACAGAGACTGCGTATATTCCAGGTTCTTCCCTTAATTTGTAGGCCACTCCAACTTCTTTTCCTGACAATCCTAAAACAAAGTTTACGGCCATACTTGCACCAGAGTCTTTGACTTCCATGTAGGACAAATTTTTCATCTTCTTCATGTTGTCCTTGACTTTTTGTATAACTCCAGATATTCTTTCAGCTTGTACACTTACAAACTCAAATACATTGGGAATTGCATGTGGGTATTTTGAACCGCTTAGCTCATCAACAAGATATAACAAATATTCAGGATCTTTTTGGTGACTGGTAATTGTAAATGTAAGAGTGGTTGCTTCTAGTAATACAAACTGTCTGTCAAATCTTTGTAGTTGTGCAGAACCAATAGGTCTGTTTTCCATATAGTCTGTAACTGCTGCGCATGCTGCCAAGAACGAACCATAGTCATCAAGTTTTGATTTGAATGCATTATACACTTGAACTGTGGTACATTCGTTAATGGTGTGAATTAGTTTTACCTTCATTGCCTTGATCTTCTTTTTGATTGGCTCTTCGATGTCATGATGATCAATGTATGTAATTGCCACCTTTTTCTTTCGTAATGCCTTGAGCAGGTCTATGAATTGATCCTGATTTGATTTGCTCAGTCCAAGGTCACAGATATACAAGTTCTTTAATTTTTCATCATTTTTTAGAGATTCAAGTTCATTCATCAGTCCAGGATAATCAACAAGCTTTGTCTCGCCACCAAATGCTTTACGAATTAGGGATGCAGCACCTATTCCATCAGCATCTTCTTTATGAGAAACACAAACAGTTCTTGTTCTTGCCATGGATTATTGACGGGATAGGACACCCTCATTTAAACTAAAAAACAGGCTTTGTTTTCTTTAAGCTCATGTATGTCTTAAATTCTGCAACTAGTGTCTGGTGACCTTTGACATCTTGCAATACAACACAATACATGTCATAAAATGAAATTCCCAGAAGTTGAGACTCTCTGTCAAGTGTGGCAATCTCTTCCAAGACTCGCGGGTCTTTGGTTTCCACTACAAAATTGTCCACTAGACGGATAAATTCATCATCCCACTGGCTCATTTCTACCAATTTATGACAAATTTTGCTATAATTACCAAAGTTACAATATTAGACCTAGTGCTTAATTTTTTATTCCCAAAATTAGTAATAATTTAATACGTATTTTTTCTATTGTTACCCGTGCAGACAAAGAATATCGGACTTCGAAATATTGAGGTAGCAGATACAAAGATTTCTGCAATAGACGGCATAAATGGTAAACTAATCTATAGAGGTTATGATATTTTAGACCTTGTAAAAAAATCGACATTTGAAGAGACATCATGTCTTTTACTTAACGAAGATTTACCAACACAGGAGATGCTCTCTTCATTCTCAGAGACGCTTGTTGCAACACGTGAAATTCCAGATAATTTGGAAAAGACTTTACGGAACATACCAAAGAATGCAAACCCCATGGATGTATTACAATCTACAGTATCTCTGATGGCGGCATATGACCACGAAAAGGCTGGTGATAGAGATGTAAATTACAAGAGGGCAATTAATCTAATCTCCAAGATTCCAATAATTATAGCATGTTGGGACAGGATAAGAAATGACAAAGAGATAATCCAGCCATTAAAAAATCTAAATCACGCTGCAAATTTCTTGTACATGCTAACAGGAAAAGAACCAGATACAGAGACTGCAAGAATTTTTGATATATGTCTTATTTTGCATGCAGAACACAGTTTTAACGCATCAACATTTGCAGCAAGAGAAGTAGCATCAACACGTGCAAACATGTATGCTGCAGTCAGTGCCGCAGTCGGAGCACTCAGTGGCGAGCTTCATGGAGGCGCAAACTTTCAGGTAATGAAGATGTTGTTAGAGATTGGTACGGAAGACAAAGTTGAGCAGTGGATAAAAAATAAACTTGCAAATAACCAAAAGATAATGGGTATGGGTCATGCAGTATACAAGACATTTGATCCAAGAGCCGAAGTATTACGTGAATTATCAAGAAAACTAGCTGAAAAAACAGGGCAGCCATGGTATGGCATAACAAAGAAAGTTGAAGAGATAACAGAAGAAGAGATGAAGAAGATCAAAAGCTCTGACATATTTCCAAATGTTGATCTGTATAGCGCATCAGCGTATTACATGCTTGGAATTCCAATGGACCTTAACACTCCAATCTTTGCAATATCTCGAGTCTCAGGATGGACTGCGCATATAATAGAAGAAAAGTTTGCAGAAGCGGCTCCAAAACCAATGTTGTACAGACCAAAGGCAGTGTATGTTGGGAAATATTGTGGACCTTCTGGGTGTGAATACATTTCAATTGAAAAACGTCTAGCATCTACGGACGTATGATTTCATCAATATGCATTTGAATCATCGAACAAGTTCGACATATAAAAAACTAGTTTCTATTTGCAAGCCAGTCTTTTGCTTTAGAATCTATATCATGTCTGTGCAGTACATGGAACACCATCTCGTAAAATGTTATGCCTCGTTTTTGTGCTTCACCGTCAATCCACTTTAATCCTTCAGCAAGCTCTGGATCATATTCAGAAAAATCTACGAGCTCATCGACCATATTCGTAAAGAAGGAATTTGCTTCTAACACGGTAACAAGTTTTTATTTTTCTTATTCAGTAATATACAGAAAATATATTGACATATTTGGTAAATATGTTGACATGGAACACACCTACTATTTTGACGGTAATCAAAAAAAGATCTCGTGGATAATTGAAAGTTCTCAGCCAAGATCCGAAGAGAGTAGAATACATGCAGAATATTTTTACGATATTATTACAATTGAACAATCAAAGTATATCGCATTACATGTTGGAATTTTTTGGGGCATTGGAAGATTCATAATAAAAAATGGTGACACTGTAAAAGTCATGTTGGATCTAAAAACAATGTTTGATCGTCTAGTAGAAAACAAATCAACTAATGACACATTCATTGAAAAAAGAATAAAGTTCATTGATCAGATAATTCGACAAAGAAATCTAGGTGTAAGATATCAGATAATAGATCCTCTTGAAAACAAAGCAGCCAAGTTGTTATTGTCTAATAACTAGACCAATATCCATCAAGTTTGTGCCTGTTGGACCTGTAAATACCAGTCCTCCATATTTTTTAAAAAAATTGTACGAGTTGTTTTCATTAAGGTATGGCATTATCTTGTCAATTTTTTGATCCGATTTCCATATGGCACCTGCACAATCAGTTTTACCATCTATTCCATCAGTTCCAACTGATGCTACAATCGCTTTTGTACCATGTTTTGCAAGCTCAATTGCAAGATCAATTGTAATATACAGCACCA
This sequence comes from Nitrosopumilales archaeon, assembly GCA_025350175.1. GTDB lineage: Archaea > Thermoproteota > Nitrososphaeria > Nitrososphaerales > Nitrosopumilaceae > Nitrosotalea. The sequence goes on from JANXYF010000170.1 coordinate 15,303, forward strand.
ACTCTTGATTTCTACCACCTTTTCCTTTTCCTTTTACAACAACGGTGGGTTCTCCGCCAAAGATAATACAGTTTATTTTTTTATCAGATAATGCTTTTACAATCTTCATACCAAGATCTTTTACATTTCCAGACATGCCGCTTAGAACTTTGGTGGAATATCCAAGTTTTTTTGCACGGGTATTCATCGCATCAAGACAAATCTCATTGGTTGAAATAATATAATTTTTTATTGTTTCCCTCTTCGGAGTCTCTGAAATTCTACCTCTCACACCAAGATCTATATGTCTCAGCACATTTTTTGGGATTAATTTTTCCAAATAGTATTTTTTTAGAATTTGTTTAGCGTCTGAAAAACTAGTTTTATCACAATATGTAATTCCAGAAGCAATACTACCGAGATCGTCACCTACCACATCAGACATTACAAGAGATATGCCATCGGATCGTAGATGTTCAAGTAATTTACCTCCTTTTATCTTTGAGAGATGTTTTCGAATACAGTTTATTTCATGTATAGTCGCGCCACATTTTTGCATCAGTTCAGTTACAACCTGTTTTTCCTTGAGCGTTATACCATCAGGCAGTGCAACTAAAGATGATGTACCTCCAGATATTAGAAAAATAACAAAATCTCTAGGTTTTACGTCTTTAAGAAATTCAAGGATCTTTTTTGCTGCAACCATACTATTTTGGTTTGGCAGTGGATGTCCAGCTTGTATTACTTTAAAATTTCCACTAAACCCAGTCTTTGTTTTCTTTGGAACAACTATCAATCCACGGGTTATCCTAGTAAGTGAATTTACAGATTCTGTCATAGAGTACGCAGATTTACCCATTGCAACAACAAACACATTATCATATTTTTTAAGATCATACTTTTTCCCTAATACAATCAAATGATCATGAAAAACTATCTTCTCAAGTTGTACACCAGGCAATGCAGCTTCAAGACCTGCCTCTATTATTGACAGAGAATACTTCTTTGTACTAGTTGTAGAAAGTGATTTAAAATTTCTAATCATCATTTATTGTCATCAAACATCTAAGAAGAATTGCTTAATTTTGAGTCTTTTTATCAGTGTAAGAAAAAGTAATTTAAGGACTCCTTACCTTTGCTACACTTTTTTTATATATGGTATAATGCAAGGATAATTGAATATGAAAACAAAATACTTGGTATTTTTAGCAGTCTTTACAATACTAGTAATTCCAGCTTATGCTGACATGGTAGTAAAACCGACTAGTGCGGGAACTATCAATGTAGGTTTTACAACTGATCCTGTCACACCAAATCCTGGAGATCAGACTCTGATAAAACTTAATTTCATCAACAAACAAACTAATGCTTTACAACCCCATGTAGATTACAAAATTTCCATAATGCAGTCAGGAAATCAAGTAGGTGGAATTCAAATCACTCATACTGCAGAAGGCGCAGTAAGCATTCCGTTTCAATTTCAGACTGCAGGAACTTATCAAGTTATAGTAGATATTGAAGGACTAGTCTTCCAGCCAATTCCTCCAGAGACTGCAACATTTGATCTAAACGTTGGAGGAAGTAGCACTGGCTCAAATCAGACTGGAGGAACAATCCAGATTCCAAGTTGGGTTAAAAACAACGCCAAATACTGGCATGACGGCGCAATTGATGATTCTACATTTGCACAAGGGATCCAGTACATGATAAAACAAGGAATTATTACAATCCCACCTACACAGAGTGGACAGGCAACCCCAGGTGTTGCAATTCCAGCATGGGTCAAAAACAATGCAGGATATTGGGCAACAGGAGACATTGACGATTCTACATTTGTCAAGGGAATACAATATCTCATCACATCAGGAATAATTCAGGTATAGCAAATACGAATTTTTGTTACAAAAAGGCAATAGTATAATAATTGTTAGAGGTTTAATTTTTTTATGAATACAGTTCGAATGCCAAAGACAATTAATTTCGGAAAAGATGCCTTGTCTGAAACTCAATATCCAAAAAATGCCCTTGTTGTAACTACCGCACCTCCAGAAGTATCAGCAAGGTGGCTTGGCAGAATGAAGATTCAAGATTATATGTTATATGATAAAGTAGAACCAGAACCATCAATTGAAACAGTAAACAAAGTTATGGCAGAATTCAAACCAAAGAACCCATCTGCAATCATAGGCCTGGGCGGAGGAAGCTCGCTTGATGTTGCAAAGTATGCTGGAATGGAGATGAAGATTCCAAAGATACTCATTCCAACAACATTTGGAACAGGTGCAGAGATGACAACTTATTGTGTACTAAAATTTGAAGGAAAGAAAAAATTATTGCAAGACGAGAGATTCTTGGCAGACATGGCAGTAATCGATGCATACTTTATGGATGGAACTCCAGAGGCAATTGTCAAAAACTCTGTCTGTGATGCATGTGCTCAAGCCACAGAAGGATATGACAGTAAACGTGGAAATGAATTTACAAAAATGCTGTGCAAGTCAGCATTTGATGTACTATACGATGCAATAATGAACAACAAGCCTGAAAACTATCCATTTGGCTCTATGCTATCTGGAATAGGATTTGGAAACGCATCAACTACTTTGGGACATGCTCTATCGTATGTCTTTTCAAACGAAGGTGTGCCACACGGATATTCGCTATCATCGTGTACAACAGTAGCTCACAAATTCAACAAGTCCATCTTCTATGATAAATTCAAAGAAGTAATTGAGAAACTAAAGTTTGACAAACTGCCACTAAAGACACCGTATGAGGAGGCAGCTGATGTTGTCATGACTGACAAGGGTCACTTGGATCCAAACCCAATTCCAGTGACAAAGCAAGATGTTGTCCAACTCCTAAAGGACATTGTAGACGGTAGACTCTAAGTCTATTTTCTAAATTTTCTTTTCTTATGATTTCCAGTCTAAACTTAAATATATCAAAGAATTGACTAATGTGAGGATTTCGGATAGAATGCTAAAATTTGGAATTCAGCAGGGACTCAACGTCGCTCGACT